>JABDPU010000294.1 GCA_013042625.1 Flavobacteriaceae bacterium
TTATCTACAACCTGTCCCAATTTCTCAAGTGATGTCAGAACATCGTAAAAAGACTCCAGTCCAAGTATCAGTTTCTCAACCGAGTTAATCACAAGAATAATTATAATTTCGGCGGCAACGAACTGGCCAATATTCATTTCCTGACTCAATACAAGAGCTCCCCCAATTATTAATAAACCAGCTGTAACGATAACCTTAAATCCAATCATTTGAGCGAATTGAATCATAAGGATTTTGAAGTGACTTTCCCTTGCAACGAGGTAATCACTGACCAACTGATCATTTTTACTCATGGCAAGATTGGTCTTTCCGGATAATTTAAAACTTACCATGGCTCTTGCAACCTCCTGAATCCAATGAGCTACTTTATATTTATTCTGAGATTCTGTAAGACTGGTCTGCATACCTTTTTTGGCTGTAAACCTAAACACCAGGTATATCAACAAGAGCAGCAAAATCCCGAAAATGATGAAAAAAGGATGATAAAATGACAATAACAGCAGCGCGAAAATCACCTGTAGTCCTGCTGCCGGAACATCCACCAAAATTTTTGAAAGCCCTTTTTGAATGCTCAGAGTATCAAAAAATCGATTAGCCAGTTCCGGCGGATATAGATTTCGCATCTGGCTCGCTTTTATTTTCGGAAAACGATAGGTAAACTCAAATGATGCCCTGGTAAAAATTCGCTGTTGAATGGTTTCTATTATACGCAACTGCATCAACTGGAGTAATCCGGCAAAAGCAACGCCAACGGTTACCAAAATCACCAGGACGATCCATGAGGTTGAGATTTGTGCACCCTGAATCAAATTAATAATCGCCTGTATACCCAGCGGAAGCGTAAGGGCTACCAGACCAGAGAAAATGGCATAATAAAAAACCTGCAAAATATCGCGGCGCTCCAACTGAAGGATGCCGACAAATCTTTGCCAGGGTGAAAGTTTGTTCGGATTCATGATTTAATGCTTTTCATTGTTATTGAAATGAAAAATTCAGAGGGGGTGACTGTCTTTCCACAGTCGGTAATCGATTTAAAATGGTCTTTCAAAAAGTGTTGGTGAAGGGCACCTTCAATTATTGTACTTGCCAGGGTTGACGCATATGAATATTTCGGATTTATAGCAAGGATCATATCTTTGATTCTGGTAACCAGTCTCTTATAGACCATGAAAAAGCCTTCTTTATTTTCAGTATCTACTTCTTTGGTCAGATAGGACTTTGAGTATTCGTTGATAACGATCCTGTTCAATGCCACCTCATCAATATGTGTAAAGGCTACATCTTCGTTAATTTCACGCGTTACAATTTCAATCGCTTTAATCAATCGATCATCCTTGTCCACAATACTATGAGTTGCGAACACCATCTGGTATTCGATCCAGGCCCAATACCAGGAAGTCATATACAGCAGAAACATATGCTTATTCTCGAAATACCGATAAATGGAACTTTCATTCGATCCGATTTTCGCACCTAACTTTTTAAATGTAAAACTGTCAAACCCAATCTCATCGATAAGCATAATTCCATGCTCTATGATGCGCTTTCCTAATTTAGACGATTCCGGATCTTTGATAAATATTTTATCGGGAACCTGAATCTTTAAATTTGATAGTAAATTTATCATTTCTAATAATTTTCTATGCAAATATAATAGTATTACTATTAATTTTGAAATATTAACAATTATTTAGCATAAGCTAATTCCGTATAATCAATAAATACAACTGAATTAAAGTGCTTGAATAGTCTCTTTCTCTTTTAGGGCTTGTTTGAAGTTAGCCCTGATCTGCAGTGCTTTGTCTATCCATTTCAAGGCCTCCGTCTTGTCATGACGGTGCTTAGATATCTGCGCTAGTCGGTAGTAAGCCCATTCTACAGGAACCCCATCTTGAGAGGAATGATTCTGGATAAAAGTTTTAAGGCAACGCTCTCCTTTGTCTAATTGAACACCATAATCGGCCGACACTTTTCCGAGTTGGTAATGCAACGCATTTCTATTATGCCTGGCGTTGGCTTGCTCGATACTGGTTATAGCCTTGGCAGGAGCTTTTTGCTTCTCATAAAACTCGGTCAACTTATCATAGCAGGTGATTGACCCTCCAACCTTCACTGCTTTTCTGTAGTAGTTTTCGGCCTGACCCGTTTCACCTTTATTCTCATAGACATAACCCTTTGCAAGAAAACCGTCCACTTCCGACAGTTCCTCAAGTTCCTGGGCGTATTTCAGAGCCTTTTTATAGCTTCCACCAATAATACCCGGTAATTGAATATAAAGTTCAACCAGTGCCCATCGTGTGTCGACATGCTGAGGATCCAGATCTGCGGCACTATGAAAGGCTTCTTTAATATCGTCTATCAATCCCAGTGCCCTGAACTTATTAATAGAAAGGGCTTTCATACCCAGAGCACCACCATGTTTATAATGATAGTTAGCATTGCCGGGAAAGGTTTTTGCTAATTGTTCATAACATCGAACAGCATCATCCCATTGTTTCTGGTGTCCGTAACTATCTCCAAGTAATTCAAGAGCCAGGTAGTCAACCGGTTTATTATCAAGATACTCGGTTAGAAGTTCCGCCGCCTTATTATAATCTCCTTCCCTGAATAACTGGTCGACCTCAATCTTCAGAGATTGGGCTAGTACTGAAATGGGCAATAGGATAATTATCAGGGCTTTCCTCATAACATATTTCATCGGATTCACAAAAATAAGCTTTCTGCTTTACTTAAAAAATAGCTAACTTCCCTCAACCAACGGATACGATCACTGGATTCGTATATTTTGGAATGCCTTTTGAAGGTATTTTAGTGAAAACTTTTTCTAAATGAGATCCATTCTTACCTTGTTCGTTTTATTTTTCTTTATGCAAGTCTCCTTTTCACAAGATCAGTCATTCAATGAACTTTGGAAGCAAGTTGAAGATTATGAATTAGAAGGCCTGCCTAAATCCGCCATGACCGTTTTAGAGGTGATCAGGGCCAAGGCTGAAGCCGAAGGTGATATACCCCAGGAAATTAAAGTGCTTTTATTTAAAAGCAAATTCGCTTTGTCCCTCGAAGAGGATGCTCAACTGAAAATAATAAATGACTTCAAGACTGAACTTGAGGGAAATGAATATCCCGTTTCAAATTTCATCCACAGCATAATTGGAAATCTCTATTGGAAATACTTCCTGAATAACCGCTGGCGTTTTTATAATCGTACCAATACACAAGCCAAAGTTGACAAGAACGATTTTCGCACATGGGATCTAAGAACCATATTTGATGAAGTAGCTTTTCATTATGAGGAGTCCTTAAAAAATGGACTTCAGTTACAGATTGATAAGATCGACAAATTCGATCTTCTGGTAATCAATGCCCCCAATTCGAGGGTATACCGACCTAGCCTTTACGACTTCCTGGCCCATAGGGCACTGGATTTCTTCAAAACAAATGAAACAAGCATTACAAAACCAAGATATAAATTTGAAATCGACAGCCCTGATTTCATCGAAGATGCGGCGACCTTCAGTCAGCTGAATATCCAAACTCCAGATAGTAGCTCTTTACAATTAAAGGCGTTATTGATCTATCAGGACCTTACCCGATTTCATTTAAAGGATAGCACTCCCGAAGCTCTGGTCGATCTGAATATCAAGCGACTCTCTTATGTAAGAGAACATGCAAGCTTTCCCGATGTCGATGACTTATTTCTTCAAACGCTCCAGGCTGAGAAAGAAAAATATCCCGGACAAGAAGTTTCCGGTCTTTACGATTTCGAAATTGCCAGGTTACTGGTTGAGAAAGGGAAAACTTTTGACCCGGAAAAAAATCCGGATGTACGTTGGAAGCTGAAAGAGGCTCACGAAATATGTGCAAAGGTATTATCACAGTTTGAGGAATCACCGGCCGCTCGAAATTGCCAGATCCTGATGGAAGAAATTGAGAAAAAGACCATCTCGATTCGTGCAGAACATCTCATTCCGAATAATAAAAAATCTCGGTTATTAGTTTCCTATAGCAACCATGATCAGCTTGATTTAAAGATTCTCCCATTAAGCCGTGATCAGTTTTTGAGTTTACAGAACCAGTATCGCGCTGAAGATCAATTTGAGTTCTTTCAAAAACTCGACATGCTGCACACATGGGAAACCAATCTCAGAAACGAAGGAGATTTCCAATCGCATAGATCCGAAATTGTACTGCCGGAATTAGCCAACGGACTATACGTTGTATTGGCGATGCCAGACCCAAAAGATAATAGACTTTTTGCATTTACTACTGTTCAAACCACCAACCTGGCACTAACCCAAAAGCGCGGTAAAACCTGGGATATATTCCAGATTATTGATCGAAACAACGGTAAACCCATAAAAGATGTTACGGTAACAGCCTCTTTCACCAGTCATCGTGATAAGTCTTACTCGGTGACAAAAACAACGAATAATAAAGGCGAATTTCAAGTCAAATCTACCTCCCGTTATTATTCCGTAAGCTTTAAAGCACAGAAGAGTGGAGAAACTGCCTTTTATGATGATTACTATATCAGGTCAAACGGGAGAAGAGACAGGCCTAAAACTTTGAGCAGAGCTTTTATTTTTTCAGACCGAAGTATCTACAGACCCGGACAACCGATTTATTTCAAAGCAATTATGCTTAAAAATGATGGTGTTTCCACAGCTGTTATCTCTGACGAAAAATATATGGTGGAACTGCGTGATGTTAACAACACTGAAATTGCTTCAATGGAATTGCAATCCAATGATTTTGGTTCAATCCATGGTTCATTTGTTCTGCCGGAAGGTGGATTGACCGGTCAATATCGATTGAAATTCAGTTCTCAAACCGGAAAACAGGAAATCAACCAATCACATTATATCTCGGTTGAAGAATACAAACGTCCGAAATTCTTTGTCGAATTCGAGCCCATGAAGGAATCCATTCGATTAAATGACTCAGTTAAGGTCAAGGGTGAAGCCCTGGCTTATTCCGGTCCCTCAGTAACCGATGCTAAAGTTGTTTACAGGGTTAGCAGACAAGTGAATTTCCCAAGATGGTTTTATTGGTATAAGCCATGGTACAATAGTGAGCCACAGGAAATCGCTCACGGTGAAACCACAACAGACAAATCAGGACAATTCGAAATCGACTTCATTGCTTTACCAGATAAAAGTGTTGACAGGGAATCCCAGCCCATTTTCAATTATGAAATTCAAGCTGATATTACAGATATCAACGGGGAAACAAGGTCAAAAACCATGGTGGTCAGAGTGGGTTATCACAGTATATTGGCCACTCTTAATCTTCCTGACAAACTAGATAAAAAGAAAAAAGACTATCAGATTTCAATAGACACTAAAAACCTTAATGATGAATTCTACCCCACTTCCGGAATGGTTAAGATCCTCAAGCTGAAATCCCCTGGGCGCGTTTTAAGACCCAGAATCTGGTCTGCTCCCGATTATCAGGTGATTGAAAAGGACGACTTTATATCTCAGTTCCCAAATGAGGCTTTTCAGAACGAGCACGATAAAAATAACTGGGAACGGGGAGAAGTTGTTTTTGAATCAGATTTTGATACTGAACAGAGTAAAACACTGGATCTCGGCAACATCAGAAGGTGGAAATCCGGCATTTATGTGGTTGAACTGCAAGCTACAGATGCTTTCGGAGAAACGGTTAAGGACCAAGTAAAAACCACTGTTTACAGCGATTCAGACGACGGTCCTGCTGATGATCAACTCTTTGTACTAAGCACCGATAAGACTGAATACAAACCCGGCGATAAAGCCAGAGTAAA
>JABDPU010000165.1 GCA_013042625.1 Flavobacteriaceae bacterium
TTTTTATAGCACATTCATTTTTACATTTTAAATATATTAAAGGTGTTACGGTGCCGGCAAAAATATCGTTGAACAACATTATTCACTTGATAAACCAAAAATGAGTGCTGTTTTTTTCGTTCAACGTGCAACTTCACTAACCGAAAATATCATTTCACTCATTATTCAGCCGATTTCACTCAACACCGGTTTCGAAATTCATTCTCTGGCCATACTTTTATGTAAAGATTGAAGTAGTTTATTAGAGCCTCAAAGCACTTAAACAGTTGGTTTTTTCCCTGTTTCTGTTAACCGGGAGTAAAAAAATCCTTTAGAAGCTGAAGTCTGACAGCTTCCGGAGTTTCAAGAATGATAGACAATGAAGTGCTTTTGAGGCTTTATTATTTCAAGCTTTTCAGAATAAAATCCAAATTTTTATTCTGGTTGTTATTAGACAGGTACGAATCCGTGAAATGAATCGATTTCTTAGCTAATCCTAAATCCTGAAGCTTTTTCACCACATCGAGATATTCCAGCGACATCTTTCCAATAAGCAAAGTATCCAGATCGCCTCCTGACTTGGCATAATTGTAAATTCGTTTCAAGCCACGTAAATACAGGTGATCCTTTGTAAAACCACCGCCCCTGTGCACACGCTGAGTGATAGAAAATGCCTTATCGCGGTTAAGTTTATATTGATTGAATAAAAGGTCGAAGGTCTGGCTGAATGAATAACCTCTTCTTAATGTATCAACAGCAATAACACGATAAGCTAGTTCCTTTAAACGGGTTAAGGTCAGACAGCCCGACATATATTCGGAATAGACTGCAAGTCCTTCCTGGGTCTCTACATTGTTGGGAATGCCGTTAAAAAAGATCTTCAGCGGCTGTTCACAAGCATTAAAGGATGTTACCAAATGGACACCAATCTCATGATTGGCCAATACCTCAAGTTGGTTTTTACTGAACTTATGATTTTTTCTCAGAATTAAGGTTTGAGTATTGTTACGTACCATCGCAGCTGCGGAAATGTGATGTGAAAACAAGGTTTCAAACTCAAAATTATATCGTTTTGAAAATTCATCAAAATAGGCCTTTGCTTCATGCACATCATACAAGGGAAGCATATCCTCATCAAATTCTGAATCATCAAAACGCAGTATAAATTGAGCGTTGTCAACATCCTGCTCTGTTGGAGAGCCAAAACTCTTCAGACTGTTATAATAGAATCGCTTCCCCTGCCCTATGGTTTCAATACATTCTATCAGACTGGAATGATCATAAATGATATCTTCATACAGTTTACGTATATCGTCATCTAAAATGCGTTCCAGACGCTGTGAAAAGAACAGACGATGTAATTTATAGCCATCGAATTTAATTTTGGGGTATTTGAACTTAGGATCATAATTGTATTTCGATGAGAAGAACTGCTTTTTTTCCTGTTCGATGTTCAACGGATTTATATAATTGAGCAGTTCGATCTTTTTCACTAACCTGTTCAGGTTGCTGTCTATGTCGAATATACTTTTGTAGGTTATGCTTATATCTTCATTCATCATTCGGGCTTGTGTTTCTTATAAAATTCGGTGGCATGTGCCTTTAACCTCCATTTTAATTGAGATTCCACGGCATGAACCACTTCAGGGAAAATCGTTCGCGTGTATTCATCGCAATATATCTTGGCAATCTCTGTTGCCAGTACCAGGGTATTTTTAAACCTCCTGCTTATATGTTTCAGGAAGTAGCCATTTCCGAAAAACGTGTTATTGATATCAGCAGTTTGCCGGATATTATGAGGTAATTCAATCTCTGAAAGACTATTTCTCCAACTCTCCACTTCGTCTCCCCAGCGTTCATTGTCTATGTTTTTTGTTCCCAGATTCCAGGTTGGCACTTCCCTGTCCCAGCGCTTCCAGTTGTAGCTGTGCATATCGTAGACAATACACACTCCAAATTTAGATTCAATCTTCCCAATCAGAGCATCCACAACTCTATAAAAATTCTGATGCTTCTCCAGACTTTTCTGTTTTAAGTCTTCAGCCAATGGCTCTTTCCAAAGTTGCTTTCCCCATGCTGTTTCAAATACAGCTTCTTCCGGTGGCCTGTTCAAATCATATTCAAATCGGGAATCACATCCGGCGATAAGGATGGGATGAGAGATGACCATATTTTTGGTTTCAGGGTCTTCTTCATACCAACGATCATAACCAGAATGCAGGCAATTGTCCCAAAGTTCTTTTCTGAAATGATGCCCATCATGAATAGCACCACATGCATAGGGCACGTACTCTTCAATTTTAATGGTAAAGGAATAATCGGGTGTTACAGCGTGAAAGAGACTTTCGGCATTGATACGATCGATTATTTCATCAACTGTTAATCGTTCCATCTTCATTCAAACAATCGCTTCAAAAACGTATACATTCCCTTTTCCACAGCATCAAAGGAACCATCGGAATGGAATAAAACCCTTATATCGGAATGAAGGGCATCTAGGTCTTCCTTTGTATACTTCTGTGCTTTTAACTCTGATATGATCTTCTGGATGCTTTGGTAGTCATTATCATCTGAGAATTCATCATGAATTTTTTGAAAGGTATGACGATCGACCCGCGATATGATAACATTGCGTTCATGATTGGATTCTCTAAAATCGGAATGTGCAGCAAATAAAAGAATATAGGCTATCAGCTCATCTTTTGTCCAACGCGGTTCATTCATATCAGGCCTCTTCAACTGTTTTACGAAGCTTCGCTCTTCTATCAAAGGCATGAAGCTTATCCTGAACTTTACTTTCAATAAAATCGATTACTCGTTCTTCAACTTTAATTTTTGGTTTATACACTTTATTGATATAGGTAACACCTCCAGGAGACATCACGTTCACCTCCACCAGTTTACCTCCAATAACATCAATACCGACGAAATAAAGTCCGTCATTTACTAATTTAGGTCCAATCTGTTTACAAAGCGACTTTTCCTCTTTTGTAAGGGAATGTTTCTGGACACTTCCGCCAGCGGAAACATTTGAGCGATGATCACCACTTCCGGGAACACGTCTCATGGCCCCAACCGGTTCACCATTCAGTAATAATATTCTAACATCACCCTGATCGGCACCTTCGATATAATCCTGAAGAATCACGTAGTTGGAAGATCCGTCGGAATTCGAAATATAGAAATCAAGCAATGAATTGATATTTCCCATGGCCGATTTCTCAATAAGGATAACACCGGAACCGCCAAAACCATTAAGCGGCTTCAGTATCATTTTATCGGCCTTGGATTCCCTGATCATCTGAACCAGGTAATCTTTGTTTTTTGAGACATGAGTAGCCGGGATTATATTACTATGCTTTTCTCCAAAAGCTGCTGTGTACAATTTATTATTGGCCTCACGCATGCCTCGCAATGAATTGACAATAAAAACATCATCCTTTACCGAATCCAGGAAATTGAGCATAATAGGATCCAGAGGCGGATTAGCCCTGAAGAAAATAACATCAAAACCGGCAAGCGGCAGCATTTCATCTCTCAGTTCGGCTTTTCTATAAAACGACTTAAGCGAGCCGGGAACCTTCTCCATTCTGCCAACCACAGTTACAAATGCACAGGTCACACTATCCCGAATGGTCAAATTTGACGGCGTACACATTGCCACACCATGGCCTCGTTTTACACACTCTTTAATCAGAGCAAGGCTGGTGTCATTTTCGGGATCTATCTGCTCCCATGGGTACATGATAAAGCAAATATTCATACTTAATTTATTTAGTTTCTTACTTAATTAAAAGTAGAGATTTTATTTGACTTCCTCGTAATGATCATCCCAGTACTTGGGGTTTGGTTTACCTAGCTTTCCAACAGACTTGGCAACGACCATTGACACTGCGGCATCTCCTGTTACATTGATCACCGTTCGGCACATATCCAATGGCCTGTCAACGGCAAAGATCAATGCCAGCCCTATTGCCAGTTTATCGGCAGGGAAACCAATGGATTCCAGCACGATCACCAGCATTACCATTCCCGCACCCGGAACCGCAGCACTTCCTATTGATGCCAATAGAGCGGTTAAAACAATGGTCAATTGATCGGCAAAAGTCAGATCAAAACCCAGTGCCTGAGAAATGAAAACGGCAGCTACAGCCTGGTACAGACTGGTTCCATCCATATTTATGGTTGCACCAACTGGTAGTACGAAACTAGACACTTCCTTATCTACACCTATATGTTCTTCAACTCTTTCCATAGTCACGGGTAAGGTTGCCGCACTACTACTGGTTGAAAAGGCTAATAATTGAGCCGGACTGATTTCCTTGAGAAACCAGAATGGATTCTTCTTGGTTATAGTGGCTACAACAATGGAATAGAAAACGATCATTAAGGTCAATCCGAGTAACACAATCATTGCATAGAACAGTAACGCATAGAGTAGGTCTGGATCTCCGGAAGAAGCCACAACATTTGCAAGAAGCGCAAAAACCGCATAAGG
>JABDPU010000166.1 GCA_013042625.1 Flavobacteriaceae bacterium
ATAGCAGCGGCAAAGGCTGCCACCGTTCAGATCATAAGAAAAGCTGGATTGTCTGATAAAATTGACTCTTCCGATAAACTTCGTGAAGTGGTTTTAACCGAAATGATGGAAAAACGCGCACCCAGCGATGCAGCCCTGGCTTACATCAAGCAGGAAGTGAGTGATCTGTGGTAGATTCCAGATCGGAATCACGCAATTCATTGGATGGTGATTCGCTGTGCTTATTCCTGGCATATTCAAATCCTTCTTTCCACCATTTTTGCATTAGTCGCTTACTGAAAATCAAGGAGTTTTCCGTTAACCTGGTTGGCGTATAATACAGGTTCAGATCAACGTTATTGTTTTTAGCCGCCAGTTTTCCAATGGTCACGTCGTTTCGCTCAACCTGATCCAGCAAATGACCAAAAAGACTCAACATCAATGAAAACGGATTCTTTCCTAGGACCTTGTGCTTCGCAAGGCTCTCCGATTCTAATATAACGGCATCAATCTCTGTTGCACCTCTTAAAATCGCTTCTCTTATAGGCACCACGCAGCCCAGTCCACCATCGGCATACTCATAACCATTAACTGTAGTCAGAGACATAAAAGGCACATAATTACAGGAAATCCAGATCCACATGCAGAAATCTTCATAACTACACTCCTTAATGGATTTATACTCTACCCGATTCATGGAAAGATTAGTAACGGTTATCACAACATCTTCTTTTGATTCGCGGATAGCCCTGTATTCAGAATAAGTGAATTGTTTTTTAATATTCCGCTTCAGGGTTTTACTTTCACCGAAAGTCCGCTTGAGTTTGATAAACTGCCAGAGCGAATTGACGAAATCTATTGAAACGAATTCCCGATTACCTCGTTTCCTTTGCACAAATGGACTCACACTGAAAATATCGCCCGGAGTTACATTGGTAAAGATCTCGTATATCTTAGGAATCTTCTCAAGAGCCAAATGTGGCACTAACAGGCTTCCTGTTGAAGTTCCGAGAAGCATATCATATTTTCTTCCCTCCTCTTCAATAAGATATTGAGCTACACCACCTGCGAATGCACCTTTACTGCCTCCTCCTGATATAACTAAAGCTCTCATCAGTCTTTTAATTTTGCTAACTCCTGTCGGGCAAATTTAGACAATTGCCAGTTATAGTGCTGTTTTGCCAGTTCTAAATTTGATTGACATTCATCAAGGCACATATCCAGCATTGCCAGGTAATTGAATGCCCGAATCCTTAAAGACGGATTATGAATATCGGTGGTATATTCCAATAACTCGGAATAGAATTGTTTTATAGAATCCTGATCAAAACCCGAAGTGTTCATAGCCAATACAAGCCATAAAAGCCTGACATTACCATCTGATAATCCGAAGATGTCCTTTGTTCTTTCCAGATATACCATACGTTTATCCGGTAAAAATGTCCAAAGTTTGTAAAGTGCTGCCTCTCTCGTGATATAAGAGGGATCGTCTAACAGGGATTCATATAATTCCCGGTCATTATCTGCAATTGATTTACTATTCAAGGCGACCGCCTGCCTGACCTTCCATGATTCATCAAACAAATCCGGATTTATCAGGTCCGGTTGCTCGGTAATGATTTTAATTTTAATATCATCATTAAAGGTATCTGACAGTATTTCTGCGCATTTCGATTGTTCTACTTCGCAATTGGTATTGATATAGCCTTGAACATATGGCGACATTTGATTCAGGGCATCTATGGCCCGTTCAATTGGAAAATCATCTGACAACAACCATTGCTTTTCGAATGCAGTGAGGTCTGTATCAGCTATTTTCTCAACCATATCCATAAAATCATCGGTCTCGACATTCTTAAATTTATAGGCATTCAGATATTCTTTTATAGAACTTTTAAAAACATGGTCACCCACCAGCTCTCTTAACATAAACAAGGTCCAGGCTCCCTTTTCATAAAAGGTCAGGCTATTCGATTTAGGGTTTAACAAGGAAGTGCCATTACCCGCCAGGTCCTGTTCTTCAAGCTTTAGTGCCGACTTGTATAGTTTCATATAAAAATGAGAATCACCAAAAAGATGTTGCTCAGCTAAAAGAGCATAGTAACTGGCAAATCCTTCATGAAGCCAATGATGCACCCCGGAGGTTTCGGTAACCATATTCCCAAACCACTGATGAGCCAACTCATGGGCGTTTACATTGACATAGCTATTATCATTAAAGGCGATCTCATCTATCATGAAATCATCTGAAAAGAAGGTAGCTCCTGTATTCTCCATGCCTGCATAAAGGAAGTCATGAATTGGAATCTGCTTGTAATTCTGCCAGGGATAGGCTAGCCCGATCTCATTTTCCAGGAAGTCAAAAATTTCCTTCGT
>JABDPU010000025.1 GCA_013042625.1 Flavobacteriaceae bacterium
GCCCTACGATTCGGGAAACGCACGCGAATTCTTAACGTCAGTGACCTCTGGCCCATTGCTGGCAGGGAACTTGGCGCATTAAAAGAAGGGCTGGGCTATAGCATGCTTGAGCGCATTGAACGTTCAAACTATTCTAATGCTGATCTTGTCCTTGGGCAAAGCCAGGAGATTCTCGATCATGTGTCAGGGCTTTTTCCAAAAAAACAAACAAAACTATATAGAAACTATCCCGAAATCGCAGCTCCGGAATCTCAACTCCACAATCCGAGTGGCGCGATTAAAGTGGTTTACGCCGGACTTCTGGGAGTAGCCCAAGGAATTCATAAATTATGTCAGAATCTTGACTATTCAAACATCGAATTACACCTTTACGGTAATGGGGCTGAACGAAAAGCTATTGAAGAATTTATCGCAACCAATCCAGACGCTCCTGTGTTTTACCATGGAGAATTAACTCGCCAGGAACTACATGCTGAATTAAACTCCTATGATCTTGCAATTATTCCATTGCTTAATCGGATTTACGGTTCGGTGCCTTCCAAGATCTTTGAGTTTTCTAAACTAGGCCTGCCTCTATTATATTTCGGGGGAGGAGAAGGGGAAAAAATCATAACGGATAACAAACTCGGATGGGTAGCTGAAGCAGGAAATTATAATGCTCTGAATGAGGTGATCTCTTCACTGAAGCCTGAAGAATTGAATGTCGACGCGAGGAAAAGAATCATGACAACAGCAAAAAACAACTTTGATTTTCAGGCCCAGCTTTCCGATCTGATCAGTACCTTAAAGCAAATGTTTCAATAGGCTTTTTCTTCTCCTTTCACGGCATTGAGGAAGGTCTGGAAGATGATTTTAATATCAAGAAGGATCGACCAGTTTTCAATATAGAAAATGTCATATTTCACTCTTCCGATTATATCCTTATCGGATTCAACTTCTCCCCTGAAACCACTTATCTGCGCTAAGCCGGTGATCCCCGGTTTAACGAAGTGCCTCACCATAAACTTATCAATCTTCTTCGCATACATATTCGTATGGCTTACCATATGCGGCCTCGGCCCAACAACAGACATGTCACCAAACAATACATTAAAGAATTGTGGGAGTTCATCGATGCTGGTTTTTCTAATGAACCTTCCAATGCGTGTTACTCTTTGATCGTCCCTTGTGGCCTGGTGAAGGTGGGCATTTTTATTCGGGGTCATCGACCTGAACTTATAACAATCAAATTCTTTATAATTAAATCCGTTCCTGGATTGTTTGAAGAATACAGGTCCGCGGCTTTCCAGTTTGATCAGTATGGCAATAATGGGCGTCAGCCATGACAATATGAAAATAATCACTGCGGAGGAGAAGAGTATATCAAATGACCGTTTGATAACCTGGTTAATTGAGTCCTGAAGCGGAATATCCCTTAGGGTAAGAATGGGCAGGTAATCATAATATTCGTACTTAAGCTTTTTGGCAAAAATTTCTTTATTGTCGGGTAAAAACTTAAGAATTTTAAGGTTGTTATCTGCAAAATCGACCACTTTTGTAATTTGTGAAGAGGTCAGCTCGGAAATGGAGCAGTATATCTCATCAACATTCTCCTCGTTGATATATTCGAAACAATTGTTCAGGCTACTGTTTGGATCCCCGTTAAAATCAAATGTGCGCTTATGCATATAGCCGTACTCCGGATATTTCTTGAAAAAACCTTCAAGTGCTATGGTGTTTTTATTCTTCCCAAGGATAACAGTTGTTCTGTAGTTACCACCGAACTCAACTCGATATTTCTGCAGTAAATAATAAATCGTGAATTTAAAAATGGTAATAAGAAGGAAGCAGGACAGCGAATAATTCAATATGCGGGAAGCAGGAACATCCAGCTCCTTGAAATACCCATAAAAGGCAAACACTATAAGTGTAAACAGAACAAATTGCCGGAGAATAAGAGCCAGGATGGTGACCTCCCTGGTATAACGATAAACATCATAGAATTTTACAGTGATCGACAGGATAATCCAGGAGACAGAGATAATCAAAGAATATGTAACAGGATCAACATCGGTGAAAAAATATAACAGGGCTAAGGCATTGATTATTACGATATCAATCAGATATGAAATAGGCCTCAGGTATCCTGAATATCTTCCGTGTTTAAATAAGCTCACTATCTTTTAATGTGTGTTGAAAAGTCTTTATGTTCCTTCTTATACAGTCTCTCTTTCGGTAGGCTCTTGAAATATTCGAATGTTATTTTCATGCCTTCAGTCCTCTCTGTCTTTGGTTCCCAATCTAATAATTTTTTGGCTAAACTAATATCCGGCTGTCTTTGAATAGGGTCATTTACAGGCAGGTCTTTATATATGATCTTCTGTTTTGTGTGCGTCATTTCAATGATCTCTTTCGCGAAATCCAATATGGAAATCTCATCGGGGTTACCGATGTTTACAGGGTAGACGTAGTCGCTGAAAAGCAGCCTGTAGATCCCTTCCACCTGGTCGTCAACATAACAGAATGAACGGGTTTGAGAGCCATCTCCAAATACGGTTAAATCTTCTCCACGAAGTGCCTGTCCCATAAAAGCAGGTATTACCCTTCCATCATTCAATCGCATCCTTGATCCGTAGGTGTTAAATATTCGTACGATTCGGGTTTCCAATCCGTGAAACCTGTGATAGGCCATTGTAATTGACTCCTGGAAGCGTTTGGCCTCATCATAAACTCCTCTGGGCCCAATAGTGTTCACATTGCCGTAATATTCTTCTGATTGCGGATGTACCAATGGATCGCCATATACTTCAGAAGTGGAAGCAATTAATATTCGGGCGCTTTTCGCTTTTGCCAGGCCCAGTAAGTTATGGGTTCCGAGAGATCCCACTTTTAGGGTCTGAATAGGAATCTTCAGATAATCTATTGGACTGGCTGGTGAGGCAAAATGAAGGATATAATCAAGTTTACCTTCTACCGAAACAAATTCAGTTACATCATGTTCTACGAACTCAAAGTTTGGATGGTCTTGTAAATGCTCAATATTTAAACGGTCTCCGGTAATGAAATTATCCATCCCAATTACCTTGAAACCTTCCTTAATAAACCGATCACACAAATGCGATCCCAAAAATCCAGCAGCTCCTGTTATAAGAATTCGTTTTGACATATTACTGAACCAGTTTTCGACCTATCGAACTATAATAGAATCCTTCTTTTTCCATTTCATCAACATCATAAAGATTGCGTCCATCAAAAACAACCGGTGTTTTTAGATTCGTTTTTAACTTTTGAAAATCCGGAGTTCTGAAAATACTCCATTCGGTGCAGATCAATAGTGCATCGGCTCCAACGGTAGCTTCGTACATTGACGAACAATATTCAATTTGCTCAGCAAATTTGCGTTTAACATTATTCATGGCTTCGGGATCAAATACTTTAATGTTCGCTCCTGAATCTAAAAGATCCTGGATCATATAAAGTGACGGCGCCTCCCTGATATCATCTGTTTCCGGCTTAAATGCCAATCCCCATATTGCGATGGTTTTACCCTTCAGATCATTATTAAAAAAGGCTTTTATTCTCGGGCTAAGTATCCTTTTCTGGCGATCATTTACTTCGATTACCGAGTCCAATATATTGAATCGATAGCCTGCATCATTACCTGATTTATACAAGGCCTTCACGTCCTTTGGAAAACATGATCCTCCGTATCCAATCCCTGGGAAAAGAAACCGTTTGCCAATACGTGAATCGGTGCCCATACCTACCCGCACCTTATCCACATCGGCTCCAACAAGCTCACAAAAATTGGCGATCTCATTCATAAAGGTGATCTTGGCGGCTAAAAAAGAGTTTGCTGCGTATTTGGTCAATTCCGCTGAACGCTCATCCATGGTGAGTATAGGGTTGCCAGATCGCACAAAAGGTTTATAGAGTTTTTTCATGAGCTCTGTAGCCCGATCTGAGCTCGACCCGATCACAATGCGTTCAGGTTTTAAGAAATCATCTACCGCGAATCCTTCCCTTAAAAACTCCGGGTTAGATACCACATCAAAATCCACATTGGTTTCAGCGGCTATCACCTCTCTTACCTTATCGGCTGTACCAACTGGTACCGTGCTTTTGTCGACAATTACCCTATAGTCTGTCAGCATTCGGCCAATTTCACCAGCTACCCCAAGAATATAGGAGAGGTCAGCCGAGCCATCTTCATCTTCAGGAGTGGGTAATGCGAGAAAAATAATAGACCCATGACCAATCCCTTCCTTAAGTGAAGTGGAGAATTTCAGGCGATTAGCCTTGATATTTCTTTCAAAAATAACGTCGAGGTGGGGCTCATAAATTGGTACTTCACCCTTCTGCATGGTTTTTACCTTGTCCTCGTCTATGTCAATACAAAGCACCTCGTTACCTGTTTCAGCCAGGCAGGTGCCTGTGACTAATCCAACATAACCAGTGCCAATTACGGATATTTTCATTTCAACTACTTATTGATAACAAAAATAGAAAACTGCATGTCATTAAACTAACCCAAGAGTAAGATTAAACAGATGTTTTCGATGATCGGTGCAGAATGCTATAAATCATCACTACGAAAAGAAGACCGCGGTGAACCCACATCAGAGATTCTGTCAAAAACAACATGCTGAAAATAAGAGCAAAATAGCCCATTAACATGTCTCTTGTTTTGATAGCTTTTTTAAAAGTTATGAATAACATAGCTAATAAAATCAGTAGTCCGAATATTCCCGACTCAGCAAAAACCTGTGCGTAATTATTGTGGTAGTTGTAGGTATGATAACCATAATAGGTATTAAACTCTTTGTGCCTAATAGCGAGGTTATCGCGAGACGCAAATAACCCAAATCCCTTCCAGAAAATATCTTCTTCCTGCACTTGCTCGTAAAGGATACGGAGTTGAAGTAAGCGGAAAGATGTCCCGGTCCATGGATACACGCGATTAAATTTAGGACTGGTCAGAACCTCATTCACATCGGTGTTCTTTTCAATTAAAAACCGGTTGATAACCTTACTTCCAGAAAAATAGAACAGGGCGAGAATAATGCCAACGGGGATTAACACCCTGGGTTTAAAAATCTCTTTGATTCCTGAAAGAAATACGGCATGGATAATAAAAATCAAAATTGCCCCGGTAATGATCATTTTCGAAGACAGAAGAAGGAGTATTCCCGAAAGGAATAGCATGCGAAAAATATCCCAGCGATTTTTTGGCTTTTTGTTCAATAAGAAAACTAAACTAATCAGAAAATAAACGGAAACATAGATGGCATTTAGCTCTAGTACATCAACCAGGTCATGGTAAGTCATGGCGCTAAAAGAGCCTGTTTTAAAATAAGTTGTCAAAGAGGTCGAAAGAAATACCAGAGCATAGATACAATTCACGTTGGTGAAAATCTCGAAGATGAAATTCCTGTTTGATTTAGTGATTTTCGGCATTGCCCAAATCAAAAGCGGAATAAAAAACAAGGTGAAAGTGCGTCCGAGACCCCTATGAGTCAGCTCAGGATTTATGGTCCAGATAATTGATGTCACATAAATTCCATAAAGCAGTATGGGCAACAACATGCTCCATTCAAAACCCGGGACATGTTTATTCCTGA
>JABDPU010000026.1 GCA_013042625.1 Flavobacteriaceae bacterium
TTTCTCCAATGCTTTTTTTTGTCTTCGGAAGCTGATGCAACCAGAAATGCTGTGTTGCTCCCTTCATTACCAACAAACTACCGTGTTCAAGTATAAGGTCGAATTTGAGATCTTTATTATGGCGATGTTTCATTTTAAACAATCGATTGGCGCCAAGGCTCACTGAGGCGATCACCGGATTTATACCCAATTCCTTTTCGTCATCGGCATGCCAGCCATTGCTGTCTTTTCCACTGCGGTAAAGATTTAACAGGCAGCTGGTGAATGCATCAGCACATTTAATTTCAATTCTTTCTTTTATTTCTCTGAGGGCTGGAGTAAACTGCAGAGGTGCCATAGTTATTCCCGAATAACTGTAGGTGTTTTCATTATCGGCATAAAAAGCTGTTAGCCGTGGTTGAGCATACACCTTCCCGAATATCTTGATATCATCCTGAATCCAGGGCACCTCTTCCAAAAGCTGATTAAAAAAATCCCAGGCCAATTCACTCTTCAGGAAATTGGGGTAGTACAGGATCTCGGCATCCCTTAAATCGGGCTTTAAAAAATCGGTTTCAGGCATCATCAATTAATTAACTAAATTAGCATTTATATGCGTCCTTTATCAATAATATGGGCATTAATCGTTCTCATTGGTGTAGGTTCGGCCTTCGGACAAATTCCAAAAGGATTTGTATACATTGAAGACGAAATACCATCGATAAAATCTGAGTTGAGATATTTTGGAAGCGACAACTTCGTGGGTCTTCCTATCGATGGTTATGAAAAAAATAAGGTCATTCTTTCGAAGGAGGCCACAGTTGCGTTGAGGGCCGTCCAGGCTGAATTGGCGGGTTACGATCTGTCCATAAAAATATTCGATGCCTACAGGCCTCAGAGAGCGGTGAATCATTTTATCCGTTGGGCGAGGGTTCTAAATGATACCGTAAACAAATCCCGATTCTATCCCGACGTGGATAAGCGAAACCTTTTTAAGGAGGAGTACATCGCCTCTCGTTCCGGTCATAGCAGGGGCAGTACTCTCGATATTACCCTTGTTGATCTGAATACCTGTGAAGAACTTGATATGGGTAGTGCCTATGATTTCTTCGGAAAAGAATCCTGGGTCGATCATAAGGATATCTCTGCCGAACAGCGAGCCAATCGCATGCTGCTGCAAACCGTTATGGTTAAACACGGATTCAGAAACTATCCGAAGGAGTGGTGGCATTTTACGCTCAGGAATGAACCTTATCCCGAAACCTATTTCGATTTTGTAATCAGGTGATCATATGGTGATGGTCCCTTCCAGGTATGGAACGGCCTGTCCGCGAAGCAATACCCTGTCTCCTTTTATTTCGCAGTTGATTTTTCCGCCTCTTGCAGATAATTGTTGTGCATTTAATGTGTTTTTCCCCAGTCTTTCCGCCCAAAATGGAGCCAGGCTGCAATGAGCCGATCCGGTTACCGGATCTTCAAAAATAGCTGCACCAGGCGTAAAGAAACGAGATACAAAATCAGCACTATCTCCTTTCGAAGTCACAATAATTCCGCCTGGATCAATATTTATTTTCTTTAGTAATAGCTCATTAACTTCCAGATCCAGAATTTCCTTTTCCGAATTAAAAAGCAACACATAATCCCTGGATTTAAACCAGGCTGATGGTTGAATACTCAAAGCTTCAGAAATGGTTTTATTCAATTCACATGGTAAGGGTGGCCTGGAAGGAAAGTCTAATTCGTACTGATCCTCAATTCGCCTGACAGTCAATTCTCCACTCATGCTTTTAAATCGAACTGCCCTCAATTCCGGATCAAGATAGTTTAGAACCACATAGGCAGAAGCCAGGGTAGCATGACCACAAAGGTCCATTTCAATTTCAGGGGTAAACCATCGCAAATGATAATGCTCAGGTTCAACAGGAACGAGAAATGCGGTTTCAGCAAGGTTGTTTTCCTTAGCAATGTTCAGTAAAGTCTGATCTTCAGGCCAATGATCGAGAATACAGACTGCAGCAGGATTTCCGCTGAATTGTTCCGAAGTAAACGCATCGATCTGATAAATGGGAATCTTCATGCCTATTCTGGCTTGTAAGGCTTCAGGGAAGGAATCCATTTGGGAACGGATTCTTTATAATCGAGATATGCTTCACCAAACTTGGTCTCAAGCCGTCGTTCTTCAAAGAATTCAAAGTATATTGAATTAATCGCAAAAAAGACAACGCCCCAGATCAGGACAATAATTGAATTGTAAAACAGGGCCTCCCCGATAATAATGCTGATTATCCCAATTATCATGGGATTCCTGACAAATCGGTATGGACCGCTAACCACAAGTCGACTGGTTGGAAACCAGGGCGCCAGTGTACCTTTCCCTATTGAGGCGAATAGTCCGACGCAGAGGATAAATATGATTATACCAAATGCGATAAAAACATAACTTCCGATTTTAAGCAGAATATGTTCTTCATAAATAGTGGGTTCCGGGAAATAAAAATGCAGGTAGTAGGGGATAGCCCCTACCATAATGCCGGGTAACAGGATAATACTTAAAAGATGGCTGACAAAACCATTGTTCTCCATTTGAACAAGATACAAAAAA
>JABDPU010000308.1 GCA_013042625.1 Flavobacteriaceae bacterium
GTTAAGGGGCAAAACATAAATATACTTGATCTGAGAGGCATTGACAATACAGTCTGTGACTATTTCATCATTTGCGAAGGTACTTCAAATACGCAGGTAAATGCCATAGTCAATTCCATTCAAAAGAGAGTAAGCAAAGAACTAAGGGATAAACCCTGGCATATAGAAGGAAGCGATAATGCCGAATGGGTCCTGATGGATTACGTCAATGTAGTGGTTCATGTATTCCAGAAGCATATCAGGGAATATTATGATATTGAAAGCCTCTGGGGAGATGCGGTTTCCACCGAAATTAAAAGCAGTTATTAGAAAAAAACATGTCAAAAAATAACCCAAATACAAAAAAGCCGAAGGTAAGTTCATATTGGATTTATGCCTTAATACTGGCCATATTTTTATTTATAAATATTTTCTCAGGCGGAATGGGATCAACAGGATCCCAAACTACACCATCGGATTTCTTCGAATACCTGGAGGCCGGTGATGTTGAACGTGTTCAGATTATCAATCAGCGTGAAGCAAAAATATATCTGACGGCCGATGCCGAGAGAAAAGAAATTCATAAAAATGCCAATAAACCTCAGCTGTTACCAATGGCCGGACAAACACCAAATTATCAGTTTGAATTTGGTGACCTTCAGAATTTTGAGAATCAATTAAGCCAATCCATAAAGGACAATGAATTAACGACATCTGTTGTCTATGAAACCGAGCAAAATGTTTGGGGTGATTTCCTTTTAACCCTGTTGCCGTTTGTGCTGATAATTGGTGTTTGGATCTTTATTATGCGCAGAATGTCATCGGGTGCAGGAGGAGGTGCCGGCGGGCAAATCTTCAATATTGGTAAGTCTAAAGCAAAATTATTCGACCAGAATACAGAGGTAAAAACTACGTTCCGTGATGTAGCCGGGCTTGAAGGTGCAAAAGAAGAAATCCAGGAGATTGTTGATTTTCTTAAAAATCCTGAAAAATATACGTCTTTGGGTGGAAAGATTCCTAAGGGAGCGCTCTTAGTAGGCCCTCCGGGAACTGGAAAAACCTTACTTGCTAAGGCAGTTGCAGGTGAAGCCAAGGTGCCGTTTTTCTCCTTATCCGGATCGGATTTTGTTGAAATGTTCGTGGGAGTTGGCGCTTCCCGTGTGAGGGATCTTTTCAAGCAAGCCAAAGAGAAATCGCCCTCTATAATCTTTATCGATGAGATTGATGCCATCGGACGAGCGAGAGGTCGTGCAAATTTCTCGGGTTCCAATGATGAACGTGAAAATACGCTGAACCAGCTTCTTACGGAGATGGATGGATTCGGTACCAATACTAATGTGATTGTACTTGCTGCGACCAACCGGGCTGATGTTCTTGACAAAGCCCTGATGAGAGCAGGTCGTTTTGATCGCCAGATCTTTGTTGATCTGCCGGATATCAGGGAGAGAAAAGAAATATTTGAGGTGCATTTGCGCCCAATCAAGAAGGACGATTCTGTTGACACTAAATTCCTTGCAAGACAAACACCAGGTTTTTCAGGTGCTGATATCGCTAATGTCTGTAATGAAGCAGCGTTGATTGCAGCGCGTAAAAACAAAAAGGTGGTGGGCAGACAGGATTTCCTGGATGCGGTGGACAGGATTGTTGGCGGACTTGAGAAGAAGAACAAAATTGTAACGCCTGAAGAAAAAAAGGCTGTTGCCTATCACGAAGCAGGACATGCCACGGTTAGCTGGTTGCTGGAACATGCTGCCCCTTTGGTAAAAGTTACCATTGTTCCTCGGGGGCGTTCATTGGGAGCAGCGTGGTACTTGCCGGAAGAACGTCTTATCGTAAGGCCGGAACAAATGTTGGATGAGATGTGTGCCGCCATGGGTGGACGTGCAGCAGAGGAGGTGATCTTCGGAAAGATATCAACCGGGGCACTTAGTGACCTGGAAAAAGTAACCAAGCAGGCACGAGCCATGGTTACAATATATGGTTTGAGTGATGTCATAGGTAACCTGACCTATTACGATTCGTCTGGTCAGAACGAATATGGATTTACAAAGCCCTACAGTGAGAAAACCGCTGAAATGATCGATAAGGAGATCTCAGATATAATAGAGGCTCAGTACGATCGAGCGGTTAAAATTCTGGAAGAAAATAAAGACAAACTTATTCTTCTTGCTGAGGTGCTTCTTGAAAAAGAAGTTATTTTCAAGGATAATCTTGAAAAGATTTTTGGAAAGAGCCCATTCAACAAGGAAGAACGCGGATCACTTGATGAAGAGGAGTAATTCATCTGCTGTTGCATCCGAACGATTTAACCATAGTTTTCATATATTTGAGTATATCAAGGAACATTGGTTAATAGCATAAACGCCCTATGAGTCTGTTTCGTAAAATCTTTGGCTCAAAATCAAGCGAGTCTCGGGAGCGTTCCAATATTGAGGAACGCAGCAAGTATATGCCTGAAATTGAGCTGCCTATAGATGAACGTTTCACTATTAATTTTAAAGCTAACGGTGGAAAATTCCTTTATTGCGAAAATCAATCAGAGGTTGAAGAGAACTTTATGAATATTCTGAATGAAAATCAATGGCAAGGAAAGCCTGTCATGATTCTCGATAATCGCCTGGAAGATCGTTTTAAATCTTTCGACCTCGAAATCACCAAACGTAATTCTCAAGCAGCCTTTTTCTTTACAACCTGTGAATATTTAATTGGAAATGACGGTTCATTGCTCATATCCTCCAATCAAATCGCTGAGAAGAAACTAAGGGAGCTTCCAGCCAACTTTGTCATCTTCGCGACAACAAGTCAGTTCGTAGAAACAATTAGTGAAGGTCTTCATGGGATCAAGGATAAAAACCGGGATAAAATTCCAACGAATATTACAACAATAAAACATTTCAAGCCCTCTAATAAAGATGATGATTTCCTGAGCTACGGAAGTAGCACAAAAAATCTTTATTTGTTACTTCTGGAGGATCTTTAATAAAAACAAGTGAGGGAGTTAATAATTAGAGCCATTTCAGGATTATTCTACGCAGTTTTATTCCTGCTTTCACTTCAATCACAACATGCTTTAATAATTCTCTTCTTTATATTCGGACTGATTGTTCTGGCTGAATTCAGTAAGTTAATCCACTTTAAAAGCTGGATCCCATATCTTGTTTTTATTCTATTATTTCTGGTGTTCGGCTATTGGCAAACGGTAATGCAATCCTATAAAGGCTTTGATGAGGCCGTTCAGATTCTTCACGTTTTGACCATTTTTGTTCAGCTGATACTCATAAAAGACCTGTTCTCTGAAAAACCATTGCCTGCGGTTTTTTCAGGAAAACTTATCAATACTACATTTTACGTCACCAGTGCATTTATTTTTATTATTCTCATTGCGAATTATAAGAATACGTTTAATCCGAGGATATTACTTGGCGCATTTATCCTGACTTGGGTAAATGATTCATTTGCCTATCTTGTTGGCAAGAACTTCGGAAAGCAAAAGTTATTTCCGAGGATTTCTCCTAAAAAGACGGTTGAAGGTTTTCTGGGTGGTCTGTTCTTTGCATGCCTGGGAAGCTTTTTTATATCAAAGTATACGGGAACACTAAGCTTTAATAATTGGCTGATCCTGGCAATTATCGTTAGTGTTTTTGGAACATTGGGAGACTTGATTGAATCTAAATTCAAAAGACAGGCCGGTGTAAAAGACAGTGGTATAATCATGCCCGGACATGGTGGACTACTTGATCGCCTGGACAGTATTATATTTGCTGCACCATTCATATATTTGTTCTTAAGAATAATAAATCATGTTCCATAAAGAAGGTCATAAGATTATTTTTGCCGCATTGGTTATCGTAGTAGCTGCATTTCTGCTCATCGACGAATTGATTGAGATGCGCTGGCTTCAGCTGATCTTACAACTCACTTTCTTGGTTCTTTTTATCCTGATTCTTCAGTTTTTCAGAAATCCTAAACGTCACACACAATTAAACGATAATCATGCCCTGGCGCCGGTTGATGGGAAAGTGGTCGTAATAGAAGAAGTTGAGGAAAATGAATACTTCAAGGACAAACGCATTCAAGTCAGTGTTTTTATGTCACCCCTGAATGTTCATGTAACCAGATATCCCGTTGGAGGCAGGATTGCATTCAATAAATATCATCCCGGAAAGTATCTTGTAGCATGGCACCCAAAAGCAAGTGAAGAAAATGAACGGACAACTGTTGTTGTTGATAATGAAACATTCGGGCTGGTTCTATACAGGCAAATTGCAGGAGCCTTGGCCAAGAGGATTGTAAATTATGCCGAAGAAGAACAAAATATCGTTCAGGGAGAAGATTCAGGATTTATCAAATTTGGCTCCCGTGTTGATATATTTTTACCTTTGGACAGCCAGGTTAAAGTTGATCTGAATCAACGCGTCCGTGGCGGAGAGACCGTGATTGCCGAACGAAAATGACAACTGAGGATCTGAATAAAGAATTTCTTGAGGCTGTGGAACGTATTAATGCTTATACCGATCCATTCCCGGCCGACCTCTTGCTGAAATTATATGCATATTATAAAATAGCGACGAATAATTACGGACAACCGAGTAGCCGAAAACCGCTGATCAATGCCTTTAAGACCAATGCCTTATTCCAGCTAGGGGATATTTCTGAGGAGGAAGCCAAGCAAAGGTACATCGACCTGGTGAACAATTACTTCCTGTACCGTAAATAGGACTTATTTTTCCAGGCTGGCGAGACTTGATTTTAATGTTTCAATTTTGGCCAAAGCATCAGCTTCTTTCTTCTTTTCAGCTGAAACCACCTGTTCGGGTGCGTTGTTTACAAATCGATCATTAGAAAGTTTTTTCTGAACAGAGTTCAAAAATCCTTCGGTATAATCCAACTCCTCTTTAATTTTCCTGATTTCATCCTCCAGGTTTATAGCGTCACCAACAGGAATGAAATATTCATTGGAACGCACACGGAAAGTCAATGTGCCTGAAATCTTCTCAGAAGTATAATCCAGGTTTTCTATATTGCCCAGTTTTGAAATAACGCTATCAAAAGTTCTGGATTGCTTTTCTTTATTCAGAACCGACAGATCAATTGAATCTTTAAAGGAAATGTTTTTCTGTTTTCTAATAGTTCGGATACCGGAAATCACCTCGGCAGCAAATTTAAACTCCCTGATAAGATCCTCATCAATGTCAGCAACTTCAGGCCAGTCTGATACAATAAGGGCTTCTTCCGGAGTCCTCTTGTTGATGAATTGCCAGATTTCTTCTGAAATAAACGGCATGAAAGGATGCAGTACCTTTAGGTTATCTTCAAGAATACTTATTATCTCGGCTTTGGTTTTACTATCGATCGGCTGACCGTAGGCTGGTTTAACCATCTCAAGGAAATACGAACAGAAATCGTTCCAGATCAACTTATAGGTTTCCATGAGAGCATCACTTATTCTGAATTTCGAAAAATGGTCCTCAATCACCGAAAGGGTCTGGTTGAACTTACTTCTATACCATTTAAGGCTTATTTCAGCAGACTCAGGCTGCTCGATATCAGCAACATCCCAACCTTGTATCAGTCGGAATGCATTCCATATCTTGTTTGCAAATGCTTTCCCTTGTGCACATAGGGATACATCAAATGGCAGGTCATTACCTGCAGGTGAACACATGAGCATTCCAACCCTTACACCATCAGCACCATATTCATTAATTAATTCAATTGGGTCCGGAGAATTACCAAGGGATTTCGACATTTTCCTACCCTGCTTGTCACGTACAATTCCCGTGTAATAGACATTTTTAAATGGTGGAGCATCTCTGAATTCATAGCCGGCAATTATCATCCTGGCTACCCAGAAGAACATAATCTCAGGAGCCGTAACAAGATCATTTGTCGGATAGTAATAATTAATATCCGGATTATCAGGTTTTCGTATGCCGTCAAACACACTGATTGGCCATAACCATGACGAAAACCAGGTATCTACAACATCCTTCTCCTGGCTCAGGTCTGAAATACTCAAATTATCGTTTCCGGTTTTATCCTTAGCAAGTTCCAGGGCCTCTTCAATCGTCCTGGCCACAACAAAATCATGTATACCATTACCATAATAATAGGCAGGAATACGATGACCCCAATAGAGTTGTCTCGAAATATTCCAATCCCGCACATTCTCCATCCAGTTCCGATAGGAATTTTTGAACTTTGATGGGAAAAACGTAACCGTATCGTCCATTACATGATCTAGGGCTGGTTTCGAAAGATCCTTCATTTTCAGGAACCACTGAACAGAGATTTTTGGTTCTATCACCGCATGAGTTCTTTCGCTGGTACCAACTTTATGAGTATAATCCTCAATTTTCGGCATACACCCTAATTCTTCCAGCTCTACCGCTATATTATGGCGAGCATCTTCCCTGTCCTGGCCTTTGTAATGCAGGCCATATTCGTTCAAGGTACCATCATCATTCAGGATATCGATAACCTCGAGATTATGGCGCTCTCCAATGTCCTTGTCATTCGCATCGTGGGCCGGGGTGATTTTTAAGCATCCTGTTCCGAATTCCATATCTACATACCTGTCAAATATCACAGGAATTTCACGATTACATACAGGAACAATTATCGACTTTCCTTTCAGGTGCTTAAAACGTTCATCTTCAGGGTTAACACAAACAGCCGTATCGCCAAGGATCGTTTCCGGCCTTGTCGTCGCAATGGTCACCTCATTGTCTTCACCAACAATTTTATAATTGATATAATACAGTTTATCGGTGCGTTCTACATGCACCACCTCTTCATCTGAAAGTGTCGTTTGAGCTTTTGGATCCCAATTTACCATGCGATAGCCCCTGTATATCAATCCTTTACGATAGAGATCTATAAAAACATCGATAACGGACTCTGATAAGTCATCATCCATGGTGAATTTGGTGCGTTCCCAATCGCAGGAAGCGCCTAATTTCTTTAATTGCTCAAGTATTATCCCACCATGTTTGTGCGTCCATTCCCACGCGTGTTTCAAAAATTCATCTCTGCTAATTTCAGATTTTTCTATCCCTTCTGCCTTAATTTTAGCAACCACTTTTGCTTCTGTGGCAATAGAGGCATGATCGGTACCAGGTACCCAACAGGCATTAAATCCTTTTAATCGGGCCCTTCTGACCAACACATCCTGAATGGTATTATTCAGCATATGGCCCATATGGAGAACCCCGGTCACGTTTGGCGGCGGAATCACAATGGTATAAGGCGTTCTGTCGTCTGGCTCTGAATGGAAAAAACCGTGTTTCATCCAGTAGCTATACCACTTGTCCTCAACTAATTTTGCGTCATATTGTGAAGGGATCAACATTTTTTGGAACAGTTTTTGAACATCAAATGCAAAAGTACTTATATTTTGATTTATGGAAAATTATAAGGCCTGTGATTTGGAAATCGGTTGAAAACAGTCGTGCATTACATCTAATAATTTTGCACAATGATCAAAAAGTGAGTAAGTTTACGTTGAATTTAAACCAAAAGTGATGAAAAAACTAGTTACATTATTGTTCGTTGGTCTAATCGGATTTGCGGTTAACGCCCAGGACAAGGTGGCCAAGATCGAGTTTGAAAATGAAACAATCGATTATGGTACAATTGAAAAAGGAGCTGATGGTGTCCGTGTTTTTAAATTCAAAAATACCGGAAGTGCCCCATTAATTATTTCTAAGGTTAAATCAAGCTGTGGATGTACAGTTCCTAAGAAACCTGAAGAACCGATCATGCCAGGAGACACAGGAGAAATTGAAGTTAAATACGATACGAACCGTGTTATGCCTATTCGTAAGACGATTACAGTTACTTCGAATGCCGATCGCCCTACGGTGGCATTAAAGATCAAAGGTAATGTTATCGATCCGAGTAAAAGTGGCGTGTTAGAAAAGAAAAAGAAAAGCCTGATCGAACAATAATCAGTAAATGAAATATATCATAAAGGTGCTCAGTTGGGCACCTTTTTTTTATAATAAATCTTCCAGCCCAAATTCAAATTTCATAGGCACACCCATTCTGTCAACAACAAGCCGAATTCTTTTCCCGGTCTCTCCATAAAACATTTGAATGATCTGCTGCATGGAAAACAAATGAGCGTGCCTTCTGTTTATATTGAGGATTACATCCCCTTCTTTCAATCCGGCTTTTTCAGCTGGTGAACCTTCTCTTATTTCCACAATTACAAATGATGGGGCCAACTTATATTTATAAGACCCTGTAAAAATCATGCTGTGCTGAGCTACCGACTGATTATCACTGCCATAAGGATTCAGATCAATATTCTTGTCAATCTCTCTTACTACTCTAACACCATGATGCTCAAGTTCAATACCGCTTTTGTTATAAAAAAACGGAAGTGAAAAATTGCTATTCTTCTTGAGCAATACCTCGCCTTCCTGGTAATTGAAGATTATATTAAAACGCTTCAATACATTTCCTGCAACCGATCCGCTTCGTTCCTTAAACTTGCGAGCGAATGAAATAGACAGTGAATCGGGGAATGCAACATTCACACGCTTTAATTTGAACTTACCGATTTTTACCCCTTCAATTTTTGCTCGTTTCCCATATACGCGCCCACTCAAACCTCTACCCAGAAAATCACTAAAGAATTTTTCAGGGACTTTTATTCCCTTAAGATCATCATCAAACAGCCACAAGGAGTCACTGCCTCCTGTATCGATCAAAAGTTTCACCGGAATATCTTGATTGTCAATTGAGACTTCGGCATCTATATAGGGCTTATTATTGAAAAAATCCAGGTTGAGTTTAATACAGCCCTTGCATGGTTTGGGATTATAATTCTGCGGATTATGAATTCTAAGAATACGTCTTGAGTAATTTAATTCAACGACGAAGTCTTTGAGAAAATCATATCCAATGATTCCGTGAATAGGTACTCCTAAACGAGGAGCAAAATTCAGTTCAGGATCGAAAATAGCGTATAAATCCTGGTTGATATTTATAGCATCACCAATCTTAAAAATATTATTTCGGGATTTTAGGGCCTCAACTGCTTCTCCTTCTCCCAGTCCTCGTAAAAAAATACGTTCGGCCTGGTTGATCTGAAGGGCTTCAGTGATATTGAGGAAATTGAATATTATAGGTTTACTAACCCCAGTATCAAGTAAAAAAGAAAGTTCCACACCATTAACCTCAATGGGAATTACAACAAGGTTATTAATGAGCTTAAACTTTATTTTGTCACTTTTAGAGTCCTGTAAAATAAATTTTCCCTGACCGAATAAACTAAAAGAAATCAGAAGAAAGAATAAGAACGATAAGCAATTTTTGATCATAATAAGTGGTTATTATGAATTTACAAATCTTTTGACAAGAACCATTGGATTGATTCGATTTTTAAAAAAACTTTAAGATTAATTTCGGAACTTTACAGCACTCAATATTTTATTGTTATGCCCAGAATTTCGTCTAAGGGAGAAGCTATGCCACAATCGCCAATCAGGAAGCTGGTCCCTTTTGCTGAGGATGCCAAAAAAAGAGGCACTGAAGTAATTCATCTTAATATAGGCCAGCCGGATATTAAAACTCCGAAAATAGCCCTGGATGCTGTTAAAAATAATGACCTGGAAGTATTGGCCTACAGCCGATCTGAAGGATCTGATCAATATCGCAGGAAAATTGCGGGCTATTATGAAAAACATGACATTCATGTAGATAAGTCAGATATCCTTGTAACCACGGGTGGAAGTGAAGCCTTGCTCTTTACCTTCGGAAGTATAATGGATGCTGGTGATGAAGTGATCATTCCCGAACCCTTTTATGCTAATTATAACGGTTTTTCAATAGCCTCAGGCGTTAAGGTTGTTCCCGTAATTTCTAAAATTGACAATAATTTTGCCTTACCACCAATAGAAGAATTCGAAAAGCTGATCAGTGATCGGACGAAAGCAATTTTAATATGTAATCCGGGGAATCCAACAGGATACTTATATAGCCGGGAAGAAATAGATAAATTGGCGACCATTGCACGCAAACATGACCTGTTCCTGGTGGCAGATGAAGTATACAGGGAGTTCGCATATGATGGTCATGAACATTATTCTGTAATGAAGGTGGCTGACATGGACGATCATGCCATTATGATTGACTCTGTATCTAAAAGATATAGTATGTGCGGAGCCCGGATTGGTTGTATAGTATCCCGGAATAAAAAGGTTATCTCCACAGCTTTGAAATTTGCACAGGCCAGGCTTTCGCCTCCAACTTATGCACAAATTGCTTCAGAGGCGGCATTGGATACCCCTCAACAGTATTTTGATGCTGTTAAAGAGGAATACGTGGCAAGGCGCAACACTCTTATTGAAAAATTGAACGAAATTGATGGTGTTAAAGTTGGTACTCCCAAAGGTGCTTTTTATTGCATTGCAGAGTTACCGGTAAATGATGCCGATCATTTCGCTCAGTGGTTACTGGAAAGTTTTGAATTTGATGGAGCAACCGTTATGGTTGCACCTGCTGCTGGTTTTTATTCTTCGGAAGGCCTGGGAAAAAACCAGATTCGAATTGCATACGTACTTAAAGAAGAAGACCTCATCAGAGCCGTTAATATACTAAAGGAGGCCTTATCCCAGTATTCAGCTTAATGCATATAGAACAAAACAAACCTTTAAAGTCGCTTAATACCTTTGGCCTGAATGTAAAAGCCAGGGAATTTGTCTCGATCCGATCGGAAAAGGACTTAATCCATGTCTTTGATAACTACCCTGAAAAGGAAAAATTCGTACTCGGTGGCGGCAGCAATATGCTGCTAACCAAGGATTTAGAAGCATTAGTCCTTCACCTTGAAATAAAGGGAATTAAAATTGATTCCGGAGAGAATGATACAGCCATCGTAGAAGCTGCAGCAGGAGAAAACTGGCATGACCTGGTATTATTCTGTCTGGAAAATAATCTCGGCGGAATCGAAAATTTATCACTTATCCCTGGCAATGTTGGCACAGCACCAATTCAAAACATCGGTGCCTATGGCGTTGAGCTAAAAGATGTTTTTCATTCCTGCAGGGCATATGATGTGGAATCCGGCACCTTCAGGACCTTTTTAAAGGATGATTGCCAATTCGGATACAGGAACTCGATATTTAAGCAAACCCTTAAAGGGAAAGTAGTTATAACAAGCGTAAAGCTCATTCTAACAACCAAAAATCACCGGATCAATTCATCTTATGGTGCTATTCAGCAGGCCCTTGAGAATTCCGGGGTATCTAATCCCAGCATTTCTGATATTTCCGAAGCAGTCATTAAAATCAGGCAATCTAAATTGCCAGATCCAGTTGAAATTGGGAACAGCGGAAGTTTCTTTAAGAATCCGGTTATAACCCATTCACACTTTTCGGATTTAGCTGAACAATTTCCTGAAATTCCAAGCTATAGGCTTGAAAATGATCAGGTTAAGGTTCCGGCAGGCTGGTTGATTGAAAAAGCAGGATTCAAGGGGAAACGATTTGGAGATTACGGTGTTCATGATCGCCAGGCCCTGGTTCTGGTCAATCACGGAAACGCAAAGGGAAAAGATATTTTGCAACTGGCACGGCTCATTCAAATGACGATTAAACGTATCTTTGATATAAATTTAGAACCCGAAGTCAATATAATTGATTGATTGACGTTATCAATGGGAATCAAAGGCTAATCATCATAATTGAAGCCTGAATAATTCAAAATCGCACTTGGCAACTAAACTGGAACAACATATTGTTAGTCTGCTTAATGAGTCCGATAAACGGGCAATTCCCCTATTATATGAAAACTATTCGGATACGCTTTTTGGTGTTATCCATAAAGTTACCAAGGACAGGGCGCTGGCAGAAGATGCCCTTCAGGAAACTTTTATAAAAGTTTGGCGATACGCTCATAAATATGATGCCAAAAAGGCCAAACTCTTCACATGGCTCTATAGGATTGCAAGGAATACGGCAATAGATAAATTGAGAAGCCATAACCTGAAATTTGAGAAGGAAATCCAAATAAACGATTCAAACGTATATAAGTTACCGACAATGGGATTGAATCAAGATGCCATAGACTTAAAAGAGCATGTGGCCAGTCTTGAAGACAAATACCAGATTGTCTTGAAAGCCCTGTTTTTTGAGGGTATGACACAACAGGAAGCCAGTGAGGAACTAAACATACCTCTGGGAACTGTAAAGTCAAGGTTAAAAATAGGATTAAGAGAATTAAAAAAGATCTATGATCCTTAAAACCGAGTTATTATGGATAAAAAAATACATATATTTCTAGATTCCGGCTTATTGGAAAAATACCTTATAGGCGATACCAGTAAAGGTGAGGCCTATAAAGTTGAACAGTATATAGCCAAATATCCGGAAATCCAGGAAGAATACAATTTACTTCAGGATCAGCTTGAATTAGCTGCTAAGGCTCAGGCTCAAACATCGCCCGATTTGCTGGACAGCATTATGGAAGAGCTAGACGAAACTCCTGTCGTTCAGCTAAAACGTCATGGTTTCCCTAATTGGATGGGAATAGCAGCCAGTATAGTGGCGGTTATGTTTGCTGTTACATCTTATGTTTTTTACAATCGTAACCAGGTTCTTACCGATGAAAACGACACCATTGCGGAAGAGATTTTTGACCTGAGAAGTGATATCGACAATAACAATGTGATGCTTGAGGGCGTCATGAGGCAGTTGATGAAACTCAACAATCCGGAAACGCAGAAATATGTGTTACGGGGGAATGAAAGAGCCAAAGATTTAAAAACAGTGGCTTATATAAACCCCATCGATAAATCTTCATTGATCGATGTCGTATCATTACCCAAAATCTCTGAAGAACAGTGTTATCAGATGTGGGCACAAATTCAGGATAGAATGGTTAATCTTGGTATTCTGGACGAGGCTGACCGAAATCTTAAGCCCATTCCTTATGTTGAAAATGCGGTTAGTTTAAGCATTACTATCGAACCAAAAGGTGGTAATACCCAGGCATCTATGGAGAATTCCGTAGCAACTATCCCCTTAAAGATAAAAGACAATTAAAAAAGAACAGGGTTAACTGGAATTCAGCTACCAGTGTCGAGCGCATCGAATATTTTCCGGGAGATAATTCACCATACCCATTGGCCGTAAAACTGCCAATATCGGCTGAGAAAATAAGATAAAGTGCAGCTGCGCTGCACCTACTGCTCCCATAAGTTGAGCTATAATATATCCCGGAAGTTCTTTTGCACTGAACTTACCTCCAGCCCAAAGACCCAGGGATACAGCCGGATTAAAATCTGCACCGGAAATATGACCAACAGCGTATGCCATTGTTAATACGGTTAGACCAAAAGCCAGCGCAACACCGGCAAACCCAATTCCCAATTCTGGGAAACCTGCAGCGAATATCGCACTACCATAGCCTCCAAAAACAAGCCAGAATGTCCCGAAGAATTCTGCAAATAATTTTTTCATAATCCAATGGTTTTAATAGTTAGTTATCCTTTAATAAGACGCTCATGATCATCGTTAGTAACTTCTAAGTATTTTCATTCAAGAAATTAATTGTTGATAAGGCATTAAAATTTATATGCGTTATCTTTGCACAAAGCATTCCTATGAAATTATTTTTAATCACTCTGGTTCTTCTCGGCCTTGGCATTGCGGGTATAGCAATTAAACTATGGGCGAAGAAAGATGGTGAATTTGCCGGAACATGCGCGTCTCAAAATCCAATGCTGAATAAAGAAGGAGAAGCATGTGGATTCTGTGGCAAAACTCCCGATCAGTTCGAGGATTGCAACGAATCAACCCATACTTCCTGAAGCAATGACTTTTGAAGTCATTTTATTCTATGTTTTTCTTATCGTTTGCCTGATTCAATTAGGCATATATGCTTTAATATTTCTCCCATTCAGTATCTCAAAACCTAAACAGCCCTCTCTAAAAAAAATTGGAGTATCGGTTTTGGTTTGTGCCAAAAACGAAGCTGAAAATTTAAAACGATTGATCCCAGAAATCCTCAAACAGGATTTCCCTGAATTCGAATTAGTACTTATCAATGACGATTCCAAAGACAATTCCCTCGAGATCATGCGGGAGTTTGCGCAACGACATTCAAATATCAAAGTTGTAGATGTAAAGCCAATTGATAGCTTCTGGAATAATAAGAAATACCCGCTTACATTAGGTATAAAGGCAGCTACTCATGATTTTCTGCTCTTCACTGACGCCGATTGTATTCCTCTCTCCGATCAATGGATCAAATCGATGAGCAGGCGTTTTTCTAATGAAAAAGGAATTGTCTTGGGGTATGGCGCTTATAAAAAAATTAAAGGGAGTCTTATAAATCTGATTATCCGCTTTGAAACGGTACTCACAGCCATGCAATATTTTTCTATGGCAAAAATAGGCCGGCCCTATATGGGTGTAGGAAGGAACCTTGCTTATCGACGAGATTTGTTTTACGAAGCGGGGGGATTTAAAGACCATATGCATGTGTTGTCAGGAGACGACGACTTGTTTGTAAACCAGGTCGCCACAAAGGAAAATACGGCATTATGCCTGGATCCTGAAGGATTTACAGAGTCGTTGCCAAAAACTGGCTTTCAATCCTGGTTCAGGCAAAAAATGAGACATATCAGTGCTTCTCCGCACTATAAAATAGCCGATAAATTTTCACTTGGCATATTCAACTTATCTCTTCTACTATTCTGGGCACTAACTATCATTTTACTGATTACAGGGTTCAACTTCACCTTAATTTTAGCATTGGCTTTTATCAGGATAGTGCTCGCCATTCTAATATATGGCCTTTGTGCGAAGCGATTTAATGAGTCTGACACCGCCTGGCTATTTCCCCTTCTGGAATTGTTCTTAATTATATTCCATTTGGTTATCTTTATCTCAAGTCTGACCTCAAAAAAACAGCATTGGAGATAAAAGATGCCATTAAAAAGGCGAAAGAAAACAATCAATATGCCTTTAGTTTCTTGCTTGATAATTTCTGGAATCATGTTTATGGTTACCTGCTGAAGCGGACAAGAAATGAGAATGATGCTGAGGATATTACTATTCAAACCTTTTCAAGAGCTTTTGATAAAATCGAGTCTTTTGATGAGCGCTATAAATTTGAAACCTGGCTTATTACCGTTGCCAAAAATATCCATGTTGATTTCCTGAGAAAACGAAAATCGAGGATCTACCACGACACTTCCGAAGAAGATGAGGACCGGATCTATGGAATTATTGATGAATCACCGACTCCTGAAGATAAAATAATCACAGAGCAAAACCTGGCTAAACTCCTTAAGGACATCAAAAAATTAAAACCGCATTACCAGGAAGTCATCAATCTCAGATACTTTCAGGAGCTGTCCTATGATGAGATATCGAAAAAAATTGATGAGCCCATGAGTAATGTCAAGGTCAAATTACTCAGAGCAAAAAAGCTTTTAGCCGAAATCATTCAGCAGCATGACGTTTGATCTGAAAAAACTCGGACCGGGCCTGCTCTTTGCCGGAGCCGCCATTGGTGTGTCACACCTGGTTCAATCAACCAGGGCAGGTGCTGATTTTGGTTTTGGTTTGATCTGGGCTTTACTGCTTGTTAATCTGGCCAAGTATCCGTTCTTTCAATTCGGGCCTCGATTTGCATCGGCCACAGGTATGAGTTTGCTCGATGGATATCGTAAAATGGGCAAGGGAGTATTAATAGCCTATTTCATTCTCACCTTTGCCACCATGTTTACAATCCAAACAGCGGTAACTATTGTAACGGCAGGCCTTGCTTCTTCGCTGTTTGGTGATTTTATCAGTGTGGAAACCTGGACCATAATCATCCTGGCCATATGTTCGGTTCTACTGATGTTAGGGCGATATAAATTGCTCGACAATCTCATCAAAGTGATCATCATAGTACTGAGTATAAGTACCATTCTGGCAGTTGTTATGGCCATTGGAAAAAATGAAGGTTCCATCATATGGACTCAGGTTTTACCCGAAAACAGTGTGGAAATTGCATTCCTGATCGCATTTATGGGATGGATGCCAGCCCCGCTCGATATCTCGGTATGGCATTCACTATGGACCGTTGAAAAGAAAAAGGAAATATCTGAGTTCAGTCCGAAAAGTGCATTATTCGATTTTAATGTCGGTTACATCGGAACTGTAATCCTGGGAATTGGTTTTGTTCTCCTGGGTACACTAATAATGTTCAATAGTGGCGAAAGTTTCAGCGGCACCGCGGGTATATTTGCGAATCAGCTTATTCAAATGTATACCAGCAGCCTTGGTGATTGGGCATATATTATTATAGGAATTGCTGCCTTTACCACCATGTTCAGCACCACCCTTACCACTCTGGACGCCTCACCCAGAGCTATGCACCGCACACTGGAATTACTGAGTGACAGAAAATCTGAATATGGTTTTTATATCTGGCTGGCTATCCTCGCCCTGGGAACCATTGCAATCTTCTTTTTCTTTGCTTCGGAAATGGGATTACTCGTAAAAATCGCAACAATCTTATCCTTTATTACAGCTCCTTTTTATGCTATTCTTAATTATAGGCTAATTTGCAGTTCCCTGACGCCTAAACGATGGAGGCCATCAACAGGTCTACACCTGTTAAGTTGGGCCGGTATTGCTTTTCTTATCGGTTTCAGCATTTGGTTTTTAACAACCCTTTAATAAGAATACTTCGTATCTTTGAGCCTGCTAAAAAGAACCTATGGAAACGAAATCAGCCTCTAATATTCTCCCAGGTCGCGAACCCAAGCCAAAATGGCTTCGGGTAAAGCTTCCAACAGGGAAGAAATATACCGAATTGAGAGGCCTTGTCGATAAGTATAAGCTCAATACCATTTGCACCTCAGGAAGCTGTCCGAATATGGGAGAATGCTGGGGAGAGGGTACAGCTACATTTATGATATTGGGAAATATCTGTACACGATCCTGTGGTTTTTGTGGTGTGAAAACCGGAAGGCCGGAACAGGTGGATTGGGATGAACCGGAAAAGGTGGCCAGATCTATTAAAATTATGAAAATCAAGCATGCCGTTCTAACCAGTGTCGACCGGGATGATCTTAAAGATATGGGAAGTATTCTATGGGCGGAAACGGTTAAGGCTGTTCGCAGAATGAACCCCAATACCACTCTTGAAACACTTATTCCTGACTTTCAGGGCATAGAGAAACACATCGACAGAATAATTGATGTGTCTCCTGAAGTGGTTTCTCATAATGTGGAGACCGTTAGGCGATTGACACGCGAGGTTCGAATTCAGGCGAAATATGACCGAAGTTTAGGCGTACTTAAATATCTTAAACAGCAAGGGCAGAGACGGACCAAGTCAGGTATTATGCTCGGCCTTGGGGAAACTCGGGAAGAGGTTATTGAGACTTTACACGATTTAAAAGAGGCCAATGTCGATGTTGTTACTATCGGACAATACCTTCAACCCAGTAAAAAACATCTTCCGGTCAAACAATTCATCGTCCCGGATCAATTTGAGGAATACAGGGAAATAGGCCTGGACCTCGGTTTCAGGCATGTGGAAAGCAGCGCCCTTGTCCGCTCATCATATCATGCCGAAAAGCATATTCACTAAATCATGATACGTGTTGGAATAAACGGTTTTGGCCGAATTGGCAGGCGTATTTTCCGGCTGGCTCTTGATCAAAATGATATTGATATTGTAGCCATCAACGATCTTGCTGATGAAAGAACCCTATGCCATCTTCTAAAATACGACAGCATTCACGGTGTGATGAGTTCAGGAATCACCTATGGTGATGACCATCTTTTGGTCAATGACAGGAAGATTATGGTTTCTCATCATAGTAACCCTGAGAATATTGACTGGAACAAGAACCGGGTTGATATAGTTGTTGAGGCTACCGGTAAATTCAGGTCAGTACAAGAATTAAAAACTCACTTGAATAAGGGAGCCAAAAAGGTCATTTTAAGCTCCCCACCTTTAGATGATAGCATCAAAACTGTAGTGCTTGGTGTTAATGACCACCTTCTAACATCGGATGACAGAATCCTGTCTAATGCCTCCTGCACGACAAACAATGCTGCTCCAATGATGAAGATTATTCATGAGTTGTGCAACATTGAACAAGCCTATATTACAACTGTTCATTCTTATACGACCGACCAAAGCCTTCATGATCAGCCGCATCGCGACTTAAGAAGGGCCAGGGCTGCAGGGCAGTCTATCGTTCCCACAACCACTGGTGCCGCCAAAGCATTGACAAAGATATTCCCTGAATTATCGGATGTAATCGGAGGTTGTGGAATTCGGGTTCCGGTAGCAAATGGATCACTAACCGATGTGACTGTGAATGTAAAAAATCCTGTTAGTACTGAAACCTTGAATAGTACGTTCAAAAAGGCTTCAGAGCAGCAATATCGGGGGATCTTAGAATATACGGAAGATCCCATCGTATCCATTGATATTGTTGGTAATACTCATAGTTGCGTGTTTGATGCACAAATGACCTCAGTAATAGGTGATATGATAAAAGTAATTGGATGGTATGATAACGAATCGGGATATTCAAGCAGATTATTGGATCTCATTCGAATAATTTCTAAATTTTAGAATTACTACTGAATTTGAGATTTATCTGAAAAAAATGCATTTTATCGAACATTTTGTTATATTTGTCGATAAACTTGACGAAAAATGTCCCGAATCAAATATTACGTACTTGTAATTTTTGTCATATTTTTCACTTTCGGAAACGCTCAAACCGAATTTGAGAGCGATAGCCTATATAAATCAAGTGAAATAAAATTAGCTATTCATAATGCTGAACTCGAAGAGGATCGTGGCAATTATTATGAGGCTATAAATATCCTTGAAAAAGCTCTCGAAATCTCCAAAAAAATCGAGGACAAGAAAAACGTTGGGATTATCTATTCCAGGATTGCCAAACTTCAATATAATGTAGATGACCTCGATACTGCAAAGGAGTATGTTACCAGGGCCATTGATGCACAATATGAAATTGACGACAAGTTAAACCAGGCCGTTTCGAGATATATATATGGCCTGATTTTTTTAAAGGACAATCAGATAAGAGAAGCCCTCGATCATTTTAAATCCTCGAAGACCATCTTCGAAGAGGAAAGGCTTGATGAACTTATTCCGGAGGTTACACTTAACGAAGCCAAGGCACATATTAAATTAAATGATCTTAATGAGGCTAATGCACTATTAGACAAGACCGTTGTCCTGGCAACGAAGCATGATCTCCCACTTGTGGAGAGCTCTGCTTTGATAACCAGTGGTCATGTAGCATTGCTTCAGGGTAAATTTGAACGCGCATTATCACAAACTATGAAGGGTTCTGCTATTGCTGAAAACAACAATGCAAAAGAACTCCTTAACAGAAGTTACAAGGTTTTAAGCGATATATATTCTACCCAGGGTGATCACCAGAAAGCCTCGGAAAACCTCAGGGCATATATAAACCTGAATGATGAAATTCTTTCTGAAAAACGAGAATTGCTGTCACCAGACAAAAAATTTCAACTGGAGATATCAGATAAGGATGCCGTTATTCATAAACAGGCTGAAGAAATCAATAAGCAAAATGAAGCCACCAGTTTAAATAAACTGACTACAATTTTAAGTGTGGCCCTTATTACAATTTTATCTTTGCTCACTCTGTCTTTATATAAGAATAACAACATAAGGTTGAAGACCAATAATATGTTGTACAAAAAGAATGAGGAATTACTAACTGAAAAGGAACGCGCTGAAATTGCTGCCAAAACCAAGGCTAATTTCCTGTCTACCGTTACCCATGAACTTCGGACTCCGCTTTATGCTGTAACAGGACTCACCAATATGCTTTTGGAAGAAGAACCTAAGCCAGAACAGATTCAGCATTTAAAATCGTTGAAATTTTCAGGTGATTACCTGCTTACCTTCATAAACGACATACTTCAAATCAATAAAATTGAAGCTAACAAAGTTGAGTTGGATCCTGAAGTATTCAATTTAAAGAATAAGGTAGAGAATGTAATTGCTGCTTTGAGTAATCAGGCGATCGATAACAATATTGCCATTCATTTTGAATATGAAAAGCATTTACCTGAAGTATTTAACGGAGATCAGCTTAAGATCTCTCAGATTCTTATCAACCTGATCGGAAACTCAATAAAGTTCACTAAAGATGGTGATATCTGGGTGAGAGTTAAGAAGAACTCCAAAAAAGGTAAGACCTATAATGTGACGCTTGAGGTTGAGGATAATGGTATAGGTATAAGCGATGAGAAACAACAACATATGTTCGACAGTTTCTCTCAAGGCTCAGTTCAGATCAACAGGAAATATGGCGGAACAGGTCTTGGATTGTCTATTGTAAAAGGCCTTGTGGAGATTTTACATGGAAGTATCAACCTTAAGAGTAACCTTGGCGAAGGCACAACATTCTTCGTTGAAGTTCCGCTTGAAGAAACCAAAGAAACCGTTCGTTCTCAGAAGACCGAAATAAGTAAGAAATTGAATAAACTCGATCTGACCAATGTGAATATTCTTGTTGTTGAGGATAATAAGATCAACCAGATGATCACCAAGAAGATCCTGAATAAGATGAATCTGAAATGCGAGATCGTAGATAATGGCGAAGATGCTGTTGAAAAGGTTCGGGGAAATGGCTATGATGTGGTCCTGATGGATATTCATATGCCGGGAATTAGTGGTATTGAGGCTACAAAGCGCATAAGAAGCTTCGATAAAGCTCAAACCATCTTCGCACTTACAGCAGTTACACTGGAGGATAAAATGCAGGAGTTTGAAGAGGCAGGATTTGATGACATTATCTCAAAACCATTTAAACAGGAAGATTTCGAAAAGAAACTCTTCTCCGCCCTTTCGAATAGGAAAAGCTCAGCTGAGGTTTAATTTTCTACAAAATTCAACACCCTCTTATCGAATT
>JABDPU010000309.1 GCA_013042625.1 Flavobacteriaceae bacterium
TGTCTCACCAGACAATCAATTGGTGGTCCTGGATTTCGGATGCATGAAATCGATTCCGGAACAGTTTTATATCCCTTATTTTGAACTGGCAGAAAAAGAATGCATAGAGAATCCGGAATGCTTCCGAAACAAAATGTATGAACTGGAAATTCTAAGAGAGGATGACAGCCCAGAAGAAATCAAGTTTTTTTCAGACATGTTCTTTGATATGCTGAGTTTGTTTACCCAACCTTTTCACAATGAAACTTTCGATTTTTCCAATCCGGATTTCTTCAGGCAGATCGGAGAACTAGGCGAAAGATACTCTAAGAGTACTGAGTTGAGAAACATGAATGGTAATAGAGGATCTAAGCATTTTATCTATATCAACAGGACGTTCTTCGGACTTTATAACCTGATGTTTGATCTGAAAGCACAAGCCGTAAAGATTAAAAACTTTAACCAATTCTCATGATCCATTTTGACCGTAAGGATGTAGATAAGATGCCGTATGTTTTCAGAATAAATCTGATGAACAGCGTGTCCGGCTATAAATCAGCCAACCTTATCGGGACAAAATCTAAATCGGGACATCCTAATTTGGCTGTATTCAGTTCTATCACCCATATTGGATCCAATCCACCTTTGCTAGGATTTTTTATGCGACCAACAACGGAAATAAGAAATACGTATGAAAATATACTGGAGACCGGTACTTACACAGTAAATCACATCCATTCATCCATTATTGAAGAAGCCCATCATACTTCAGCAAAATATGAAAGAGGTATTTCCGAATTTGATCAATCAGGCCTTAAAGAATTATATCGTGAGGATTTTTCAGCACCCTATGTGCTTGGAACTCCTGTTCAGCTTGGGCTATCTTTTGTTGAAGAACATCCCATAAAAGCCAATGGAACTATACTGATCATTGGACGTGTAGAGCATGTCTATATCGATGATCACTTATTCAGAAGTGACGGATTTATCGACTTAACCGAAGGCCAGATCGCTACAATAAATGGCCTGGATGCCTATGCTGTGCCTGAAACAAACAATCGCTTAAGTTATCAACGTCCGAAGCCTATCTCCTCCTTTATTTAAAGACTCGAATAAATTCTTTCATCTGTTAAATTTTGTTTAATCTTTTTTATTAAAGATTAAACATTGTTATATTAGCTTATAAATCAACCTAATAATGAAGATTCTGGTCACCGGTGCTACCGGATATATTGGAAAACGAATCATCCCTCTTCTTGTCAATGAAGGTCATAGTGTGGTCTGTGCGGTTCGTGATGCGGCTCGCACCGATCCACGCTATGAAGAAGAAGAAAATATCAGCATTGTTGAAGTTGATTTTCTGAATGACAAAACCATCTCCAAAATTCCTTCAGACATCGATGTTGCCTATTATCTTATACACTCCATGTCGGCTTCATCCAACGATTTTAAATCAATGGAAGAACGCTGTGCCCTCAATTTTAAGGCCGCCATGGAACAAACATCAGTAAAGCAGGTCATTTACTTGAGCGGCATAACCAACGATGAAAATCTATCAGAGCATTTGTCTTCACGAAAATTAGTTGAAGATACTCTTGCTTCCGAAAAATATGGTTTAACGGTGTTCAAGGCAGGAATTATTGTTGGATCAGGGAGCTCTTCCTTCGAGATTATCAGGGATCTTGTTGAAAAACTTCCGGTTATGATCGCGCCAAAATGGCTGAATACTAAAACTCAACCGATAGCCGTGCGGGATGTACTCGCCTACCTTACAAAGGCCTTAGGAAACCAAAAACTTTACAATCGGTCCTATGATATTTACGGGCCTGAAGTCCTGACCTACAAAGACATGCTTTTGCAATTTGCCAAAGCGAGGAAATTGAAACGATATATTTTGACAGTACCGGTGATGACGCCGCGTTTGTCCTCCTATTGGCTATATTTTGTCACCTCTACTTCCTATAAACTATCCAGAGCACTGGATGACATTATGAACGAAGAGATCATAGGAAGACAGAGTGATAAAAATAAGGTTCTGGATAATAGTCCGATCACCTATCGAGAGGACGTTGACCGTTCTTTTATCAAAATTGAACAAAACGAAATCCTGTCCAGTTGGAAGGATTCTTTTGTG
>JABDPU010000310.1 GCA_013042625.1 Flavobacteriaceae bacterium
ATGATTTCAAGGAATTTGACAATGATACCATTGAGGCAGGCACACCACAGCCATGGCCTCTGCATGCGCAATACAATTCGGTAGAACCAACCGCTGGTTTAATGGAATGGCATGATAAGTTAGGAACAGTGGCTTTCCTTATTATTAAAAACGACAGCATATGGTATGAAAAATACTACGATGGTTATGATGAGTCGTCCAGGAGCAATTCTTTTTCGGTAGCCAAAAGCATGGTAACCTCCATGTTGGGTAAAGCTATTATGGAGGGAAAGGTCAAAGGTCTTCAACAACCGCTTTCCGATTTCTTTCCCCAATTTTCAGAGGGATATAATGCTGATGTCACGGTCGGAGATCTGGCATCAATGGCTTCGGGACTAGACTGGGATGAGGCTTATTATTCTCCTTTTTCCATAACTACCAGGGCCTATTTCTATGATGACCTCCGTGAGATGATGCTCGACCTGGATTTTAAAGAAGAGCCTGGAAAGGATTATAAATATTTAAGTGGAAATACACAATTACTTGGAATGGTCCTTGAAAAAGCTACTGATAAGTCGCTTTCAGATTACTTAAGTGATTCCTTTTGGAAACCGATGGGTGCAGAGCATTCTGCTTATTGGCAGTTGGACGATGAAGAGAATGGCATCGAGAAAGCTTACTGCTGTGTCGCCACAAATGCGCGTGATTTTGCACGTTTCGGAAAGCTCTATAAAGACTTTGGCATGTGGAATGGGAGAAAAATACTGGACTCTGCCTTTGTGGTTCGATCGATCACGCCCAGATTTAAAGAAAGCCCTCAATATGGTTATGGCTGGTGGTTACCGGAACACAACGGAAAACAATTCTTTATGATGCGCGGGCATTTGGGCCAGTATATAATCGTTCAACCAGAGGATAATTTGATCATTGTCAGGCTCGGCCATAAAAATGCAAAAGGACCTGATCCTACTATTAAATTTTCAGATGACATTTATGCCTATATCGATGAGGCATATAAAATGCTATCGCCATGATAAACCGCTTAAACCTTGAAAACATATTGTTTTTAGATATTGAAACTGTTCCTGAAGCCGAGCATTATTCCGATCTTGATGATGTAAAACAAGAGCTTTGGGCAACAAAATCTCAATATCAACGTAAGGATGAATACAGTCCGGAGGAATTTTATGACAGGGCTGGAATTTGGGCGGAATTTGGTAAAATTATCTGTATTTCAGTAGGGTTTTTCAACTCGGCTGAAGGGAGACGATCGTTCAGAGTGAAATCTTTTTATGGTTCCGAAATCGATATTCTCAATGACTTTAAAACTCTGATCATCGATCATTTTAGCGCACCTCAACATATACTTTGTGCTCATAATGGGAAAGAGTTTGACTTTCCATATATCGCTAGAAGGATGATCATTCATGAAATTTCACTTCCTAATAAACTTAGCCTGTTTGGTAAAAAACCATGGGAAGTCCCTCATCTTGACACCCTTGAATTATGGAAGTTCGGGGATTATAAAAATTATACGTCTCTGAAGCTATTAACCAATGTCCTGGGTATTCCATCGCCCAAGGAAGATATTGATGGCAGTGACATCTACGAAGTCTTTTACAAGGATGGCGATTTAGAACGCATCAAGGAATACTGTGAACGAGATACTATTGCTGTGGCCCAGGTAATTTTAAAACTTAGGCGAGAACCACTACTCACTGAAAAGGAAATAGTACACCTATAACAAAAGCCCGGAATCACCCGGGCCTTTTAATTTTGGTTAAAATCTATTGTCTTATGAATCGCTTGGTCGTGATCTCTTCTCCATCATTTATTTCAATAATATAAAGTCCGGATTTTAATGAAGACACATCAATTTGTCCATCGGACTGGCCTTTTAATACTTGCTGGCCAACTAAATTCTTAATAGTAAATCCAAAGTTGCCCATATCGCTGAACTTTACATTCAGGATATTTCCCTTCACCGGAACAGGGAACAAAGCTATATCTTCATCAACAAGAGGAGCATCCATTGTTCCAACCAATACTAATTGATCACCACCGCCCTTGGCTGAGGTCGTTCCTGTAATTGTGACCTGATCAACATATATCTGGTCATTATTCCCGGATGCATCACACTGGAATCTGAATCCTGAATTCGATGCAAAATTATATTGCGCTGGTGTCAGTGTAACGGTGGCATTGTAAAAAGAACCATTATTGATTCCTGAGCCACTAACATAGGTGGCTACGGTTGTCCATGTCGACCCATTATAGAATCGTACCCAGAAGTCCTCGCCATTCTCCATACTATTGACATAGAAGTAAAAATCAATTTCCAACTGCGAATAAGGGGTGACGTCAATATTGCTAAGTGTCATTGATGATGCTACTCCCGAATTATCGCGCAGGCGAATGGAGTAATTCCCTTCAAATGACAATGAAGTGGATGTTCTGGCGCAATCACTGCCACCATCAGACCATCCATCCCATCCTGTTTCGAAGTATCCTTCGTTCAATACGACATCTATAGACGTACAAGGATCACAGAAGGTTCCGCCACAGTCCACTCCTGTTTCATCACCATTTTGAATACCATCATTACAGGTTGGTGGTGCTGGTTGGCTTAATTCGATATTGTCTATTGCAATATCGGCCTGCCAGGTTCCTCCTGTTATCCGGTTAAATCTCAGCTGTACACTTCCCCCCGCATATGCGCTCAGGTCAATACTCTGCGACAACCAAATGTTTCCTTTATTACCGCTTTCACTCCATAATGATGTCCAGTTTGCTCCTTCATCTGTACTGGCTTCGAGGGCTATTGTTCCCATATCGCTTGAACCATACATATGATAGTCGAACTTGAAACTTGGAGTGGATAATCCACTCAAATCAAAACAGGGTGAGTTGATAATCGCCTGTTTGTTCGGATAACCCGTATTATTACCCGATGCCTCCACATATATGTAAAAACTACCTTCAGAAGCTGAATCTGGCCCCGTATTGTTGGATTGAGTCCCGCCGGAATCAACTGTCCAATCCAGGTCATCGGCCGTTGACTGAGTCCATCCGCCTAAGGTATTCTCAAAACCTTCGTTATAAGGATATGAAGTTATACCTCCGGTACAACCACTGGATGGTTCACTCACATTGACTGTCCGGGTAACTTCTGTTGCCGCATTACCAGCCGCGTCACTTACATTATAAGTCACTACATAAGTACTGGCAATGTTAGTATCAACCACATCTCCTCCAATCACAATATTGGAAGATATATCGCCATCTATATCGTCTGTAGCGGTTGCGCCCTGCTCTGTATAGGTATCCCCAACGGTCAGGTTAATCGTTGCCGGACCTATCAGGGTAATCACTGGTGGTGTGGTATCTATGACTTCATTAACATTGACCGTTCGAGTTACTTCGGTAGCGGCATTACCTGCTGCATCGCTCACATTATAGGTCACCACATATGTGGCTGCTGTGTTCGTATCTACTGTATCACCACCGATAACAATATTTGCTGTGATATCTCCATCAACATTATCTGTGGCTGTAGCACCCTGCTCGGTATAGGTGTCACCCACATTCAAATTGACCACCGATGGCCCTGTCAGGGTAATAACCGGTGGTGTAGTATCGGGGCCTGTGCCTTCGATAATAACCGTATAGTCTTCTACCTCGCCATAGGTGAAGGTCTCACAAGAGGTTGGTATACCATTATACTTCATCGAAACTCGCATCCTTGTGGAATTTTCAACAGCCCCAGACGGAATGGTAAAGTTCCCACTGACCGGAGTCGCAGTTGTGGCAGACTGGCTCCAAACCTGTTCACCGGCATCGGTGAAATCACCATCACGGTTGTAATCGATCCATACTGAATAGCCTTCTGCATAAACCGTTCCTGTCCAGGTAGGTGTAACCGTAATGGTATACTGACTGCCCTTTGTGAGCGTCGTTGATATATTGGTAAAATCGGTATAGAATTGACCGCCTGATGAATTATCAATGGTGTTAAGCTGTACTCTGCCGATATATTCGTCATTGATGTTCGTACTGGCCGAACTGCAGTAGTTCAATTGTACGTCGGTAGTTGTAAAGGTTACCGAACTGCTATAGGCCGAAGTACTGGTGTCAGGACATACACTTCTTACCTGCACCTCATATTGAGTTAATGGGGTAAGTCCGGTTATGTTATAGGACACCCCTGCTATTCCGGGAACTTCGGTCCAGGTTGAAGTGCCGACTTCACGATAACGAACATCATAATTTGCTCCTGCTACTGCATCCCAGCCTGCCGTAGCCGCATCCGATCCAACATTGGAAATAGTTAAGCCTGTTGGAACGGCTACATTACAAACAACCTGACCGGCTATAGTAAAATTAGCATTGGAAATATCAAAGAAAATATTATTGTTTCCTTTTACCATTATCCTATTTTGATTACCCTGGTTATTCGGAACCAATATGTCATGAGAACCGTCATTCGGAACATTTGAAGCCAAAGCAATTGAATAGGTGTCACCACCATCGGTTGACAAATAAATATCGACACTCGCTGTATTCACTCCATTAGCGGTTGTACCTGCAACATTCCAGGTAACGGTTTGAGTCGTACCTGCGTTCCAGGTGACGTTTGTGTTTGGTGAATTCACCACGAATGGTCCGGCTGTTCCGTTCACAGTCACAACCATATTGTCGCTGTTATTCGTTCCTCCACCAGCTACATTATCTCTCACAGTAAGCCTGAAATTAAGATTTCGAGCTACATTGGGTACAGCCTCCCAGGTCCATGAAGTAGCACCTTGTTTAATCGTCTCCAGGCGCGGAAAATATCGCTTCGCATCTGTTGACGGATTAAATGACCTGAACGCCACTCCGGAAGTATTATTTACATTAGGATATGTAGTTGATGCATTGTTTTCGTCAAATTGTTCCCAGCAATAGGTTAGTACGTCACCAGCATCAACATCTGAAGCGGTCCCTTCGAGAACAAACGGCGTCCCCCGTGGAATGGTGTAATTAGAACCAGCATTTACGGTAGGAACATTGTTTCCCGTATTGATATTGGTCTGGCAAGTTGTTGATTTTATATAGTTAGTCACCTGTTGCACAGAAACCGCATGAAAATAAGGGTCTACCTGTGGTTGAACATCGGTTGCTCCTGTAATACCCGCATAACTCATAATGGTTGAACCGCTTCCTGGCTCCATTTGAGCATTGGTGCCTTCATTACCACCAAAGGTCCAGGTATGATTCGCTCCAAACTGATGCCCCATTTCATGGGCTACATAATCGACGTCAAAGAAATCTCCTTCAGGAACACTCGCGGAGGTCCATCCACTCCCCTTCTGATTATTGACGCATACACATCCGATACATCCTGCATTTCCGTTATTCTGAAGATTGGCAAATAAATGACCAATATCGTAATTAGCTTCACCAATTACACTTGTAAGTGTAGACTGTAACTGACTATTATAATTGGAGGTGGTATTACCATATGGATCATTTGAGGGATTGGTATAAATAACATCATCGGTATTTGCAATAAGGGTCATGGTAACATTGAAGTCCACTTCAAAGATTCCATTCACCCTGGTCATCGTTGTATTCATCGCAGCAAGCGCCAAGGCTTTAGTCCCACCGTGATATTGGGTATATTCACCAGTTGCAGAAACGGCTAAGCGATAATTTCTGAGAATTCCGTCGTCTGCATTTTTGAATTGACCGGGGCCAACTAAAGTTTTATTAACGGCATCAACGACCTCACATTCAAAATCATCAGCCTGTAACATTTTGTCGCTCTTCTTGAAAACGACATAGCCTGTCTGATCGATCGTATAGGGCTCGATAAACACCGCGCCTTCCATTGCAGAAAGTTGCATACTGGAGAGGCCCAAAGGTGAAACACTAAACCTGATAATTGTAGAGGCATCAAGAATGCCCTGGCCCACGTACGATTGAATTTCAGGATATTTTTCGGCCAAATCCGGATGAAGTACCGGAGCTTTAAGGATTCTGAAATTCTGAAATTCTCCGTTCGAATCGGGAAAAGGAACTATCACATTGGAAGTTCCAGTAAATTGCCCACGCGTTGGTGCCAGGTCTAGCTGCTTATTCAAAGCAGTTAAATCGAGTGAATAAGTCAAGTCTTTAGGAAGATCCTGTTTACTTGCTTTAACATTTTCGGATTGCGAAGCTGGCACTCTTTGCCAGATCGGATTGCTTTGTGACCATGCCATACTGCACAGCAACAGAGCAATTAGAGGGATTGTTCTAATTTTCATTTTAAATTGTGATAATAAGTTAACATTGCAGGGAAAGTTCGAATTTAGACTAAAATGTTCGTAAATACCAGTGGATTTGAAAACTTGTTAATAACTGGTTTTAACACAATTAATCTGACAATTCGTAGGAATTTATTCAGCTTTTCACATCTTATTGATTCAATCTAAGCCCATTCGTAGGAAAAGATTAATTTTAAACATGCGAGAAAATCCTTTGCTTCAGGTTAAAAACCTGGAAATTTCCTTTAAGAGAGAATCAGACTACGTATCCGTTATACATGATGTCAGTTTCGAATTAAATAAAAATGAAATCCTGGGGATTGTTGGAGAATCCGGAAGTGGAAAATCGGTTTCATGTCTGTCGATAATGGGATTATTACCAAAAGGGATCAGTCAGATTGATTCAGGCCAGATTCTTTTTGAAGGAGAAGAGATCGATATAGGAGATAAGGAATTGTTAAGAAGGATGCGTGGCAAAGAAATCTCCATGATTTTTCAGGAGCCGATGAGTTCATTAAACCCTTCCATGCGGTGTGGTTCCCAGGTTTCCGAGATTCTTCTTAATCATAAGCTGGCAACTCCCAAAACCGTAAAATCAATTGTTCTGCAACTGTTTGATCAGGTAAAACTTCCAGACCCGGAATTGGTATATTCAAAATATCCGCATGAAATATCCGGCGGACAAAAGCAGCGGGTTATGATTGCAATGGCGATCGCCTGTAAACCAAAGGTGCTTATTGCCGATGAACCCACCACTGCTCTTGATGTTACCGTTCAAAAAGAGATTATTGCTCTGCTAAAAGATCTTCAGGCACAGACCGGGATGAGTATTATCTTTATTACTCATGACCTGGCCCTGGTTTCAGAGATCGCTGATCAGATATTAGTTATGTATCAGGGTAAAATTGTTGAACAAGGAAATGCAAGGCAAATCTTTCTTGAACCTGAACATGCATATACCAAGGCCTTGATAGGATCAAGGCCTGGCCTGGATATACGATTAAACAGGCTGCCAACGATTTCTGATTTCATGGAAGGCACCATTCCAAAGGATGTAATCACCGCGGAAGACAGGAGAAACAATCATCAAGAAATTTATAACCAATCACCCTTATTGGAGGTTAGAGATCTTGAAAAAACTTTTTTTACCAAAGCCGGTATACTCAAGCCAAGAAAAGCGTTTAAAGCGGTTGACGGTGTAAGTTTTAAAGTATATGAAGGTGAAACCCTTGGTTTGGTTGGAGAATCAGGTTGTGGAAAATCAACTCTTGGCAATGCCATACTGCAACTTGACAAAGCTACGGCTGGATCAGTCTGGTATAAAGGTATGGACATTACCAACCTGGACGCCAATGACATGCGGAAACTTAGAAAGGACATACAAATTATTTTCCAGGATCCGTATTCTTCATTAAATCCGAGAATAATGGTAGGAGCAGCCATCACTGAAGCCATGAAGGTTCATGGGTTATTTTCTTCTTCTAAGGCCAGAAAAGAAACCGCTGTAAAAATATTAGAACAGGTAGGATTAGAGGCCGATCATTTCAACAGGTATCCACACCAGTTTAGTGGAGGCCAACGTCAACGAATAGGAATTGCCCGAACAATTGCGGTTCAGCCAAAACTTATTGTTTGTGACGAATCGGTTTCTGCACTTGATATTTCCGTACAAGCACAGGTGCTAAATTTATTAAATGAACTGAAAGAGGATTTCGGATTTACCTACATTTTTATATCACACGATCTTTCGGTAGTGAAATACATGTCTGATCAACTCATGGTGATGAATGAAGGGAAAATTGAAGAATTAGGAGATGCCGATGAAATCTATGGTAATCCGAGAAGTAACTATACTCAAAAATTAATTGATGCTATACCCAAAGGGTTATAGCATCAATATTTTTTTGGCTAAGAACATCATGCTTCTCATCAGTTGCATGGTGTTTTGAAAACCAGCCACTATCTTCTGAATTTTATAAGTAGGTTCCGATAGATTGGCATTGGCATTCATAAGCTAAGTTCATGGTAGATTTAGGGCAAATCGGTGACAAAAGTCATTATTGATTTGGGATGGCTAAGATGAAAATAAAATTGAAAATACCAGTTAAAGAGCAGTATTATTCGATGAAATGCACTTTTTTTTAACATTTTTCCCGCAATTGACCATGAAATTGATCAATTAAGAGAATAATTAACTTGAGTCTCCTCTTTCTTGCTTAGCTCAAATCACTATCAAATACGATTCGGTTTGAAACATTTTTTCTGGAGAGAATGATTACATTTGGAAGACCACAATTTCTTCAATAATGATCCAAAATAAATTATGGGAGGCCGATTCGGAATTCAAGACGAATTGTCATTTGAATCAATATATGAACTGGCTGAATCATGAGCATCAATTAAGCTTCAACACCTATAATGAACTTTGGGAGTGGTCCATTCAAAACATAGAATTATTCTGGGAAAGCATCTGGAAATATTTTGATGTTAAGGCCTACAGTTCTTATAATGAGGTTTTATCATCAAGGGAAATGCCCGGTTCAAAGTGGTTTGAAGGCGCCACTTTAAACTATGCTGAACATCTTTTTAGAAATTCTCAGGGTGATAAGCCCGCCATAATTTTTGGCAATGAGCGTGGCTCCAACCAAAAAATAAGCTGGAACGAACTGATTTCAAAAGTAAGTTCCATGGCCTCTTACTTCAAATCAATTGGAGTTGGAAAAGGCGATTGTGTTGTAGCCTTTATGCCTAATGTTCCTGAAACAACCATGGCATTCCTGGCAGTCAATTCACTCGGGGCTATCTGGTCGAGCACCTCTCCCGATTTTGGCAGTGAAAGTGTTGTTGATCGCTTTGCCCAGATCGAACCTAAGGTATTAATAGCCGTTGACGGCTATTTTTATAATGGTAAGTCGTATTCTAAAATAGATGTTGTTCAGGAAATTGAAGCCGCTTTACCCTCACTCGAAAAAGTAGTTTTATTTTCTTATCTCGATCAGGAATCTTCCAATGACCGGCCAGGGCACTATATTGATTTTGATGTTTTGCTAAGGAACAAAACAGCGGAATTAGAGTTTGAAGCGGTAGATTTTAACCACCCCATTTGGGTGCTGTATTCCTCAGGAACTACAGGCCTGCCTAAGGCTATTGTACATTCTCATGGTGGTATTCTTCTAGAACATTTAAAATATATGGCCTTCCATAACGATGTGCACGAAGGGGAGTTATTCTTTTGGTACACCACAACAGGCTGGATGATGTGGAACTTCGTTCAGGCAGCATTACTGATGGGGGCAACTATAGTTCTGTATGATGGTAGTCCGACTTACCCGCACATCAATAAACTTTGGGAATTTGCCCAGGAGGAGGGAATTCATCACTTCGGAACCAGTGCTCCATTCCTGGTTTATAATATGAAAAAGGGAAATGCCCCAATTAAAGAATATGACCTCTCTAAAATGCGCTCATTAAGCTCAACTGGAGCTCCCTTGCCTCATGAAGCATTTGAATATGTGTATGAGAACATCAAAAAAGACTTATGGCTTTGTTCCATGGCTGGCGGAACAGATGTTTGCACAGCATTCGTAGGAGGAAATCCCCTATATGCCGTACACACTGGTGAGATACAATGCCGTGCACTCGGTGTCTCGCTGCATGCCTATAATGATTCCGGAGATCCTGTTTTAGATGAACTGGGCGAGATGGTCATTGAACAGCCTCTTCCGTCTATGCCGATTTATTTTTGGAATGATCCTGGACAGGATCGATATCGAAGCAGTTACTTTGAACACTACCCCGGTAAGTGGCGCCATGGTGATTTTATAAAAATCAGTTCGAAAACTGATGGACTGGTTATCTATGGCCGTTCCGATGCTACCCTGAACCGGCATGGCATCCGGATTGGAACGAGTGAAATATACCGTACCCTTGATCAAATTGATGAGATAGAAGACAGTTTAATCCTAAACCTTGAATTGGATGAGGGCAATCATTTCATGCCACTGTTCGTAAAAATGAAAGGTTCGGAAATGCTTTCGGAAAATCTGATAAAGCGAATCAATAGAACATTGAGAAAAGAGAACTCCCCCCGACATGTTCCTGATTCAGTCATTCGGGTTAAAGATATTCCTTATACCATAAGCGGAAAGAAAATGGAAACTCCGATCAAAAAGATATTGATGGGCATGCCCCTGGAGAAATCAATTAACTTCGATTCGATGCGAAACCCTGAATCTGTTGATTTCTTTATTGAATTTGCTAAAACAATTTAGCGCACTAAAAGTCGATCTCAGGCTCTTCTTCCAGGTCTGATTTGTTTTTGTCCTGTTCTTCTTTGTATTTCAGGCAATCCACTTCAATAGAAAGACGATTCGGTTCATCAAACTCTGCGGTTGAAATATTAAGATCTGAATCACCATAGCAGCTTTTCATATAAAGAGCCCATATTGGAAGCGCCATCGAGGCACCCTGTCCGTAGTTAATGGTTTTAAAGTGTGCCGCCCGATCTTCAGCACCAACCCAAACCCCGGTCACCAGGTTGGGTACCATCCCCATAAACCAGCCATCACTTTGGTTTTGAGTTGTTCCGGTTTTTCCGGCAATCGGATTTGTAAATTCGTATGGATATCCCGTAATGATCTCTTTATAAAGCGGAACATTTTTAGCCCAGCTATGCCTAAGTCGCATACCCGATCCTGATTCGGTTACTCCTTCTAGTAATTTTACTGTAACATAAGCGGTTTCAGCACTCAGTACATCTTTGGTCTCAGGACTGAATTGATATAAAATCGTTCCGTTCTTGTCTTCAATTCGTGTTACCAGAACGGGCTTGTTATAAACTCCTTTATTTGCGAAAGTCGAATAGGCCGCAACCATTTCGTAAACACTCAAATCGGGTGTTCCCAGGGCAATAGACGGTACTGGCAGGATATCCTGTTCAATACCTAGTTTTTGCGCCATATCAATTACCGGTTGAGGACCAACCTTATCCATTAATCGGGCTGTAATCGTATTTACCGAATTTCCAAGTGCATTTTTCAGAGTACGTGTTCCGCCATATTTTCCACCTGAATTCTTCGGACACCATTCTTCCGGATTGCCATATTTATCCTTCTCGATACAGAAAGGTGTATCAGGCAGGGTATCGCAAGGTGAAAGGTGGAGCTGGTCAATGGCCGTTGCATAAACAAATGGTTTAAAGGTCGAACCGATCTGGCGTTTCCCCTGTTTCACCATATCGTATTTGAAATGCCTGTAATCCATACCGCCAACCCAGGCCTTTACATGACCGGTCTGAGGTTCCATAGACATCATGGCGGGAAGTAAAAACGATTTATAATAACGCATCGAATCCATCGGAGTCATTACCGTATCGATTTCCTTATTAGGTGCCTCCCAATTAAAAATGGTCATATCAACCGGCTTGCTGAATGATTCTATGATCTCTGCATCCGATTTTTTTAGGTCATATTTCATCTTTCGCCATCTTTCAGAACGCCTCATTGAGTTTTTCAACAGATCGTTAATTTCGTCCTCCTCTAATTCCAGGAAAGGAGCGGTTGGATTTCTTTTAGCCGTGTTTTGATTATCAAACTCTGCTTGCAACTTTGGCATATGTTGTTTAACCGCCACTTCAGCATAAGCCTGCATACGCGAGTCTATAGTTGTATAGATCTTTAATCCGTCACTATTAATATTGTATTTTGATCCGTCGGGCTTCCGGTTACTTTTGTCTTCGGTCCATTTCTTCATAAATCCTCTTAAATATTCCCTGAAATAGGTAGCGATACCAACATTATGAGATTCGGGAGAATACCTCAATCCAAGCGGCATGGCACGGACAGAATCTCTCACAGCTTCGCTAATGTATTCATATTTATGCATCTGAGCCAAAACCACGTTTCGCCGATTCATGGTACCCTCAGGATTTCTGTGCGGACGTGGATTGTACAAAGAGGAATTTTTGAACATCCCAACAAGCATTGCCGATTCATGCAATTCAAGATCGCCGGGTTCTTTCCCAAAGTAAATCCTGCTGGCAGAGCGTATTCCATCAGCATTATTACCAAAATCATAGATATTAAAATACATGGCTATGATCTCTTCTTTGGTGTATTGACGCTCAAGTCTTATGGCAATGATCCATTCTTTGATTTTTTGAGTAATCCGCCCTAAAGTATTTTTCGAGCCTTCTCCATGGAATAATTGTTTGGCAAGCTGCTGTGAAATAGTACTGGCTCCACCACCCTGTCCTGCTTTAACAACAGCTCTTAAAGTACCTCTTGCATCGATCCCGGCGTGGTCATGATAACGTACATCTTCAGTAGCAATCAGTGCATCAACCAGTTGCTCAGGCAATTCCTCATAACTTACAGGAGTTCTGTTGTCCTGAAAATAAAATTTTCCCAGAGTCTTACCATCGGAGGAGATTATTTCGGTGGCAAGATTTGTCCTTGGGTTTTCCAAAATGGTGTGATCAGGCATTTCACCAAATACACCCCAGGATGCCAGAACAAAAAGCAATGCCAGTCCCAAAATACCAGCCAGGAAAAGCTTCCAAAACCATCTTACATACATCCCAAAATCGAAAATCTTAGCTTTTTTCTTCTTCGTTGTCATTCTCTCAATTACCATTTTTCGGGCGTTCAATTCTGAAGCCCACATCAATTATTCCTTCTAATTTTTCAATACCATTTACATCACCGGTCTCACGCATGGCATGATTAATTTTCACAATATACTCGCCCGATTCATCAAAAATCTCGGCTTGACTGTACCATAATTTGTTCTCCTTGACATCGGTAAATCCAGCCCCCAGGAATTCGCCTTCCGGAGTTGTCATTCTGTACTCCAGGGTATCCTTTTTTATCTTTCCGTTTGGGTAATTCATTTCAACAATCAGAAACAAATTATTGTATTTATAATCATTTGTGTTTCGCAAATTGATGAATAAGTTATACGGATTCAAGGTATCGGGAGGCATAATTTTGAACTCAATCGAATCATCCTTATCCCATGCCCCGTCAACGCTTTTATATTCATCAAAAACCAGGTCGGAATCACAAGAAAATAACAGTCCTAATACACCGATTATGAGTCCAATTTTACTTCGCATTCGAGGAGGGTTTTCTCTTGTTTCTTCTCCGGTTCTTATTATTTCTACGTTTGCTACGGCGTTTTGGACGATCAAAGCGTGTTAAACTATCCTGTCCTACAACGTTTTCATACTCCATTTTAGTGTCATCGATAAGTTCTGAAGCATATTCTTCCAGGCTCGTAACCTTTTTATTTCGGGAGTTTATCGCAATAATTTCATTGGCTTGATCAGTAGTGAGTTTATGCCAGTTCATCCATTCACCCTCGTAAGCATACCACATAAAACCTTTGAAAATGTCGGTTTTCTGACAAACTGCCAAGCCCTTTTCGGTATTTAACTTGATGTCGGTTTTAGGGAAGCTTTCAAGTGCTTCGAGGTAGGAGTCCAGTTCGTAATTCAGACAGCATTTAAGCTTTCCGCATTGTCCTGCCAATTTCAAAGGATTAAGAGATAATTGCTGGTAGCGTGCCGATGATGTGCTGACCGATCGAAAATCTGTAAGCCAGGTTGAGCAACACAATTCCCTTCCGCAGGAACCAATTCCGCCCAATCGAGCAGCCTCCTGTCTGAATCCCACCTGGCGCATTTCAATTCGGGTTCTGAACTCCCTGGCATATACCTTTATGAGTTCACGGAAATCAACTCGTTCTTCCGCAGTATAAAAGAATGTTGCCTTACTTGCGTCTCCCTGGAATTCAATGTCTGAAATCTTCATTTGGAGATGCAGATCAATTGCGAATTGCCTGGCCTTCACCTTCATCGGTTCTTCCTTAGCCCGGGCTTCTTTCCATACCCTTATATCTTTTTCGCTGGATTTTCGGTATACTTTTTTTACGGCCTCTTGATCTTCAGGGTCGACTTTTTTGCGTTTCATCTGTATCCTAACAAGCTCGCCTGTTAAGGTTACAATCCCGATATCATGACCAAATTGGGCCTGTGTAGCAACAACATCACCAATGCTGAGTGGTAGATTATCTGAATTCTTGTAGAAGTGTTTTCTTCCGTTCTTAAAGCGGACCTCAACACACTTAAAGGGCTCCTGCCCTTCGGGTAGGCTCATATTAGCGAGCCAGTCAAAAACTGTTAGTTTATTGCAACCGTCCGATCCACAAGTCCCATTATTCTTACATCCTCTTGGCTGACCGTTTTCGCCGGTCGAACAGCTGTTGCAAGCCATGAAAAAAATTATATATAGAATCCGCTAATACGATCGCATTGCGAATTGAAGTTCATACTTAGTTTAACTCAGGTAAATATACTACTAATAATGGCGTTACAAAAACCAAACTAGTTAAACTCGATTTCATAATTCAACCTGTTTGGCCTGTTTTTGAGATCTGATTTCGATCTGAAAATGTTCCTGAACAAAACCTTTCCCCAGCCTATTTCTTTGCTATAACTTTCAAACGATTGCTCTCTCCAGTTAAAATCGGGTTTCCAAACCTGGTCTGGTGATACATAGCAAAAGGTATAATCAAAAACCAGGCTGGAGGCATTGACTTTCGATTTGGAAGGTAGTTCTGAAGGCGCCATCAGGATAATCCCATTAATTTCACATGCATCGCGAATTGTTTTTATCACTGCCGGAAATTCTTCTTTTAAGGGTTTTAAATCGAAATCATTATAGGCTGTATTACCCATTTTCTGAATAGGCCTGATCTGTAATATATCAAAGCTTTTTCCATCAAAATAATCGAAGAATTCAGATAGCTCGTAGAAATTATCTTTGTTAAAGGTATAGTTGATCCTGACTTTAAAGGTTCTTGATTTCTTCAACTCGGCAAAGGTTCTGAAAACATTCATAAAGATCTCATATTGCGCCTTTTGCATGAACTTTTCGTAAGTATCCTTTTTTACACCATGCAATGAAATGGTGAATTCATCCAATCCGGCATCAAGAAGTTCTACAATAGAATCCCTTGTCAAAAGATTGGCGTTGGTAGTCAGGGAAATATAGGGCACCTTATATCGTTTCCCCAGGGCAACAATTTGTGGCAGGTTTTTATAAAGAGTTGGTTCGGTACCGCAACCAATCTGAAGTTTCAATGCTCGCCTGAACATGACCTCAGCGATGCGCTCAATCTCTTCAATTTTTAACTGGCCTTTGAATTTCTTGACGTATTCCTTATCGGTGAAATAGCACATAGTACACCTCAGGTTGCAGGCCAATACAGGATCGAGGTTGATCGCCAGGTATCGAAATCCAAGCTTATGAAGCCCAAAAAGAGCCAGGAACTTCAAACGATGGTTCCTGACCAGGCGATTGAGCCTTATCAGCTTGTATATATTCATCTATTTATGTTTCTGAAGAACTTCAAAGATATTTCTTAAATCCTTTTTAAAGGGTAAATAATCGGCGCGTCCCTTTTTGAAAATATCATTGCTGTTACCTTGCCCTTTCCTAAGTGCTTTTTGCTCTTCAAAAGGAAGTTCATGTATCTCCTTGCAGTTTGATGAACAACATGCATTTAATTCGGCTTTACACTCATCACATTGAATAAATAGCAAATGACAGGCATCATTGGCACAATTGGTATGGGTGTCACAGGGTTTCCCACATTGGTGACATTGGGCAATCACATCATCGCTAATGCTTTCAGCACGCCTGTCATCAAAGACGAAATTTTTTCCAATGAATTTATTCTCAAGCTTTTTTTCCTTGATTTGGCGGGTATATTCAATAATACCGCCTTCCAACTGAAAAACTTTCTTAAAACCCTTATGTTTAAAATATGCACTGGCCTTTTCACATCGGATTCCACCCGTGCAATACATCACCAGGTTTTTATCCTCTTTGTAATCGCTCAGGTCATCTTCAATGATTGGAAGTGATTCCCTGAATGTATCAACATCAGGGGTAATTGCATTTTCGAAATGCCCGATCTCACTCTCATAATGATTTCGCATATCAACAAGAATGGTGTTCTCGTCGTTAATAAGCGTGTTGAATTGCTCGGCACTAACATGAACCCCTTTGTTGGTCACATCGAAGGTATCGTCATTCAGCCCATCGGCAACTATTTTATGCCTGACTTTGATCTTAAGTTTTAAAAAAGAAAAATTATCCTGTTCTACAGCGATGTTTAGCCTGACCTCTTTGAGAAATGGAATTTCGTCCAGATGCGTTTTAAAGGCATCAAACTGTTCTGCCGGCAATGATAATTGGGCGTTAATACCCTCTTTGGCAATATAAATTCGGCCCAGGACATCCATATTGTCCCAAACTACAAATAACTGATCTCTGAATTCCTGTGGATTACTGATGTGCGCATATTGATAGAACGACAAGGTAAGCCGGTCCTTACCGGCTTCTTTGATCAATGCTTCCCGTTCTTTAGCGCTTAATTTGTTGTACAGTTGCATGCTATACTGGTCTTAAGTATTAAAGAATATTAGGCAAAGGTAGTATTTCTTCAGAATTGTGGACAAAAAAAGCACCCTTATGCGTTAAGGGTGCTTTTTTCAGACTAACTCGTTTAACAATTTTGTAATATTTGTTCGGGGCCATTGAAAATAAGTCAGCCTCCTTCTAATCTTGAACTGCCAGGTAGTGTTATGACAATTCCTGATTTGACTGTTCTTCGGATAAAAATGCGAGTAAAAAATCTCATAATAAAGAGTCGCATTCACCCTTAAGGGTGTGGTTCATAGCAATTATTTCCCTGTTATAAGGAATAGATACAAAAAAACGAAAAAGGTTGCGTGAGAAAATTGTTTGACGCTAAAAGAAATGCTATTTTAGCCTAGATGTAGAACATGCGAAAAAGGAATTTATGAGCAAAGAAAAAGAAGCTAAATTAAAAGCATTAAAGCTTACCCTGGATAAGTTAGATAAGGCCTATGGCAAGGGCACGGTAATGAAAATGAGTGATGCCGCACAGGAAAATGTAGAAGCCATTCCTTCCGGCTCAATTGGCTTGGATATTGCTTTGGGAGTAAATGGATATCCCAGGGGGCGAGTGATCGAAATTTATGGCCCGGAATCTTCCGGAAAAACCACATTAACCTTACATGCTATTGCCGAGGCTCAGAAATTGGGTGGTATAGCCGCCTTTATTGATGCTGAACATGCGTTTGATCGTTTTTATGCCGAAAACCTTGGAATCGATATTGATAATTTGATCATTTCACAGCCCGATCACGGCGAGCAAGCTTTGGAAATTACCGATAACCTGATTCGATCGGGAGCCATTGACATCATAGTAATCGATTCAGTAGCGGCCCTGACCCCAAAAAGTGAGATAGAGGGAGAAATGGGTGATTCAAAAATGGGATTGCATGCCCGGCTGATGTCGCAAGCCTTGAGAAAGCTGACCGCATCAATTTCAAAAACAAATTGTACGGTGATTTTCATCAACCAGCTGAGAGAAAAAATAGGGGTTATGTTCGGGAATCCTGAAACCACAACCGGTGGTAATGCCCTGAAATTCTATGCCTCTGTTAGATTAGACATACGACGTTCCACCCAAATCAAAGACAGTAATAATAACGTTCTTGGTAATAAGACTCGGGTTAAGGTTGTCAAGAACAAGGTGGCGCCTCCATTTAAAATGGCGGAATTCGATATTATGTATGGCGTAGGCATCTCTAAGGTGGGCGAAATACTGGATATTGCCGTCGATCATGATATCATTAAAAAAAGTGGTTCATGGTTCAGCTACCAGGACACTAAACTGGGGCAGGGTCGAGATGCGGTTAAAGCCTTGATTAAGGATAACCCCGAATTGATGGATGAACTCGAACAAAAAATCAAAGAAATAGAGTAACCAGAAGCATAGCGAAAATCCCGGAAACCCGGGATTTTTTTGGTTTTTAGACGCAACCTTTTCGTATCTTAAG
>JABDPU010000311.1 GCA_013042625.1 Flavobacteriaceae bacterium
ATCCAGGGTAAAGCTCTTCCATTCCTGGAGTCGGATGTTGTTCCTATTGGAGTTAATATTAAAACTCCCGGGATTTTCACCATCGCCATTAATTCGGTTGATGGTCTGTTCGAGGATGCTGAACAAAATATTTTCATTGAAGATCTGGAATTAGGTATTGTTCATGATCTTAGGTCCTCCCCATATGAAGTATCCCTGGAAGCTGGTGAAAATAACGAGAGATTCGCGCTTCGCTACATCGATGATACCCTTGGCGATGATGAATATGGTTTGGATGACATCAGGATTACTTCCATAAACCAGGTCTTGATGGTAGATTCACCATTAGAATTGATCGAGTCTGTTGTGCTTTATGATTTACTTGGGAGAACGGTATACGAGTCCTTATCTATAGGCGAATTGTTTTTCAGAAGAAACATGACTGAAATCGCTAACAGCGCATACATAGTAGAAGTGATATTAATCGATGGCAGGCGAACATTTAAAAAGATCGTTAACTAACTGATATATATTTAAACCAATTCCAGAAAGGCCTTGATTTGAGAAAATCAGGGTCTTTTTCGTTGGCATAAGCCTCTCTTTCGAATGAAATATTCCTGTAAGCCAAATTCCAGTTTCTATACTGAATCAATCGAACGCCAAACTCAAGAAGATAAAAAAGGAAGAATGGGATGATCAGCATTTCCAGCTGCTGTCTTAAATGAATCTTTTCATGATTCATCAGAACCTCATCGAATTTAAGATTCTTATTTTTCAACAGAATAAAAGGATAAACCGTCAAACCCAGGTATCCTCTCGGGAGAAGATATTTTACAATCAAAATCAAATCATCCAATTCTTTAACAGTCCAATTTACATTATCTTTGCGATATATGAAGTCTGATGTCCCCATTGAAGAAGGCGACTACTATTTCACCCCGGAAGGATACCGTGTATTTACCGCCAAATACCTGTTGAAAAGAGGATATTGTTGTGAAAGTGGTTGTCGGCATTGTCCATACGGCTATGACCCTAAAACCAACAGTATAAAAAAAAAGTAATGCAGACCCAATCGATCTCATTTAAGGAAGCTGTGACTGAAGGTATTCCTTTGGATTTACCTGAACCCAAACCTTATGATCGCGAAGTAAGTCATGCTCCGAAACGGAAAGACATTCTATCGGATGATGAAAAAAGACTTGCAGTGAAAAATGCACTGCGTTACTTTAATCCTGATCATCATGCCGTTCTTGCAAAGGAATTCTACAATGAACTCCGGGAATTTGGCCGGATCTATATGTACAGGTTCAGGCCTGATTATCCAATTTACGCCAGGCCAATAGATGAATATCCTGCAAAATGCCAGCAGGCTGCTGCCATCATGTTGATGATTCAAAACAACCTGGATCCAAAAGTAGCACAACATCCGCACGAATTGATTACCTATGGTGGCAATGGGGCTGTATTTCAGAACTGGGCTCAATACAGGCTGACGATGAAATATCTTTCAGAAATGACCGAAGAGCAAACCCTTGTGATGTATTCAGGGCATCCTCTGGGGTTGTTTCCCTCTCATAGTGAGGCGCCTCGGGTTGTTGTTACCAATGGTATGATGATACCCAACTATTCAACTCAGGATGACTGGGAGCGATTTAATGCTTTGGGCGTAACGCAATACGGACAAATGACAGCAGGTAGTTATATGTACATTGGTCCACAAGGAATCGTTCACGGTACTGCGATTACAGTCTTAAATGGATTCAGAAAAATCAACATAATTCCTGAGGGCGGCTTGTTTGTTACCTCCGGTTTAGGAGGAATGAGTGGCGCCCAACCCAAAGCAGGAAATATTGCAGGCTGTATTACAGTTTGTGCTGAAGTTAATATCAAGGCAGTTGAAAAGCGTTATGAGCAAGGTTGGGTAGATGAAGTATTCAGGGATCTTGATAAATTGGCAGACCGAGTTACTTCAGCTAAAGAAAATAAAGAGACTGTTTCCCTCGCCTATCATGGCAACATTGTGGATGTTTGGGAACATTTTTACAAAGCGGACATCTACATAAACCTGGGTAGTGACCAAACCTCACTGCATAATCCGTGGGCAGGTGGCTATTACCCCGCAGGTTTGAGTTTTGAGGAATCGAATACATTGATGGCGGAGAATCCTGAAAAGTTCAGACAGGCCGTTCAGGAATCATTGCGTCGTCAGGCAGCTGCAATCAACAAGCATACGGAAAAGGGCACCTATTTTTTTGACTATGGAAATGCATTCCTTCTCGAAGCTTCAAGAGCCGGAGCAGATATCATGGCTGAAAACGGAATTGATTTTAAGTATCCCAGCTATGTCCAGGATATAATGGGGCCGATGTGTTTCGATTATGGATTCGGACCGTTTCGCTGGGTTTGTACTTCTGGCATGGAAGAAGATTTGCAGAAGACCGATAATTTGGCCTGTTCGGTCCTGGAAGAAATTATGAAAAACGCTCCGGAGGACATCCAACAGCAGATGGCAGATAACATTCAATGGATTAAGGGCGCCCAGGAAAATAAACTGGTTGTAGGCTCGCAAGCCAGGATTCTATATGCAGATGCAGTGGGTCGGATTAAAATTGCCAAAGCCTTCAACGATGCCATAGAGCGAGGTGAGATCGGGCCTGTCGTTTTAGGTCGCGACCATCATGACGTATCGGGAACAGACTCCCCTTATCGTGAAACCAGCAATATTTATGATGGCTCCCAATTCACTGCCGATATGGCTATTCAGAATGTCATTGGAGACAGCTTCAGGGGAGCAACCTGGGTCAGCATTCATAACGGTGGTGGCGTTGGTTGGGGCGAGGTTATAAACGGCGGATTTGGTATGGTTCTTGATGGTACTAAGGAAGCTGAAAGACGGTTAAAATCCATGCTTTACTGGGATGTAAACAATGGAATTGCAAGGCGTAGCTGGGCCAGGAATGAAGAAGCGATGACAGCCATTAAACGCGCTATGCAAGATGAACCTCAGTTAAGGGTAACATTACCCAACCATGTTGATGAAGACTTGTTAAACTCGTTATAACCATTAAACAAAAAGCAATGAAAAAGTTACAACTCTATTTGTCACTAGTGGTGGTGGCACTAATGCTTAGCTCGTGCTCTTCGGTGCGAGTGGCATCTGATTACGACCGCGAAGTCGATTTTTCGCAATACAAATCTTTTGCATTTTTTAAACCCGGAATAGATAAAGCAGAGATCAGTGATCTGGATAAAAGACGGATCTTACGAGCTATCGACGCCGAGTTATTGGCTAAAGGCTTCACCAAATCAGAAGACCCTGATTTACTGGTCAGTATTTTTACAAAATCCAGGGAACGTATAACGGTATATAACAACGCATGGGGCTGGGGTCCCGGATATTGGGGCTGGGGATGGAATCCCTGGTGGGGAGGAGGCATGATGTCTACGTCCTCATCTACAGAAGGCACCCTTTATATCGATTTGATCGATGCCAATAAAAAAGAACTGGTCTGGCAAGGCCTGGGTCGTGGCTATCTCGAACAAAGAGATGTTGAAAGAAAGGAACAACGCATTCAGGAATTCGTCAATAAGATCTTGGAGCGATATCCTCCGGGAGTTCAACAATAACATTCAGACACCCTCGCATTTGCGGGGGTTTTTTTAATTAAAATTCCAGTTTTTATAGCTGTTGGATTTTTCCAACCGATTTTCAATATCATCATCCAAACCAGGGAAGAAATCGATGCCGGTTAAATCCTCCAATTCGTCTGTTGACACTACAAAATCATAAAGAGGTTTATTGGAGTTTTCATGTTTTAGCAAGAAAGCCATCATCTTGGGATTTCCATTATTATAATCCATTATAACCTTATAAAAGTACTTAGGAACAGCCACCTCTTCTTCACCAATGCTCTCCAGGCCGGGTTTTAAAACGCCGCCTGTAACCACGAATATCCCATCATTCCTTTCAGCCCAATAGCGTACTTTTTGTTCCAGTCGGTTCCAGACTCCAGCGTTGAAGTCGAAGCTTTGTGGACTAATATTACTGGTCAGAAAGGTTTCATCATGAGCTTCTTTGCTATACTTTCTATCAGCCGCCGGGCATAAATGGCCACGCGAATAACCTGATCGTTTATAGTTTTTCCAATGGGCAGCACCGGTTTTCACAGACTTGTCAATTTCAAAATAGGGTCGCTTAAAATTGGTGCGGGACAGATGTGTTTTCTTTAACTCGTAGGCTACCCACTCAGCCTGTTCATAATCTTCATGATAAGACAAGGAATAGCCATCGTGATGGATGATTTGTCCTGTTGTACTGGTAGGCAGGAAAAATACATTGGTTTCGTCTTTGACCTCGGCTGCTTCTTCATAAACCACTTGTTTCTCCTTGTTATCGAGATAGTCGTTAATGAAATAGACCGCAAGCGCAATAAGAATTGCAATGATTGGATATATGGTTTTTCTGCTCATTAATTATGTTTTTACATCCATTGCATCCCTCAAGCCATTGCCCACTAGCATAAAGGCCATAACCAACAGCATAATACAAAGCCCGGGAATAAGGGCTAAATAGGGCTTACCCAGGATGATATAGTTATAGTGATCCTTGATCATTGCACCCCAACTGGCCATAGGTGGCTGGGCGCCTATTCCAAGGAAACTAAGTCCGCTTTCAATAAGAATTGCTGCAGCAAAATTAGCAGCTGAGATCACGATGACAGGCGCCATGATATTCGGCAGAATGTGTCTCCATATAATTCGGGCATCACTGAAACCCAGAGCTCGTGCTGCGGTTACATATTGCTGTTCCTTGACGCTCATAATCTGCCCGCGTACCACACGAGCCACTTCCACCCACATAGTTAATCCGACAGCTATAAAAACCTGCCAGAAGCCCTTGCCTAAGGCCAGGGTGATGGCAATAACCAATAAGAGTGTTGGTATTGACCAGGTTACATTGATGATCCACATGATAATGGCGTCAGTACGACCACCGAAATATCCGGCCAGGCTGCCCATTAAAATCCCTATGATAAGGGAAATGAATACAGCAACAAACCCAATAAAGAAGGATATTCGTGAACCTACAAGGATGCGGCTCAACAAATCCCGTCCGTACTTATCGGTTCCGAAGATGAATTTTTTCGAATTGAGATATGGAGCAGCATTAGCTTCCGGAAAGGCTGTTAATGGCACATCTTTCTGAAGGCCTTCTAATCCATCCGAAGCATATTCGGTATAGTATAGCCTATCGCCTTCAATCCTGAAATCGGTGATGGGTATTTCGGTTTCGCCAGAACGTCTTCCGAAGAACAACTTATCCAGCCCGCTTTGATCCACTTCAGTTGATGATGGGATAGTCAACATCATCACTTTAAATCCAGGGTTTTTAGAATGAATACTCAGGTGCATTTGGTTGGCATACTGCGAGTCATCCGGAGCCAGGACATAGGCAAATACCGCAACGATTCCGACAATAAGGATAAATCCAAAACTAAAAACGCCCCAAAGGTTCTTTTTGAACTTTCGGAGCGCCAAACCAGATAAGGAATCTTTGGTTTTAGTCATATTTTATTATTCCTTGACCGAAGCTACTTTCGTTTTAATGCCATAAGTCATTTTCAAATCGTTCAGAACATTGATCGCTTCTTCCATATAGACATCCTTGCTCAGATTACTATGCCAGCGATCCCGCTTTTCTTTCAGTACTGAATCTTTCTCCATTAATGCCACTTCATATGGTAACGACTTAAATGTAAGGTCTGTACTGTAATCCGAAATCTTATCAAACTGGCTTGCCACCAGTTCATTTTCCTGCAGTCGCAATTGATAAGCTTCATAATTGAGAGAGAATTCCGATTCATCTCTCATGGTCTTGATCCATTTGGCATTCTCATCGATCTGCTTAAGCTGTTCGCTGCTGGACATACGTTCTTTACTCTTCTTAAT
>JABDPU010000168.1 GCA_013042625.1 Flavobacteriaceae bacterium
AGAATATTATTCTAAATAGTTTTCTAAATTTGATGGCAACGGAATATTTTTCAATTATGAAACTGGATCAAACCGACAATAAACTTTTAAAGCTATTGCAAGAGGACTCCAAAAGGACGCATAAAGAGCTATCGGTGCGTTTGGGATTATCCATCACAGCTGTCTATGAGCGGGTGAAAAAACTCGAGAAAGAAGGTGTGATTCATAAGTATGTAGCACTTATCGACAAATCTAAGGTCAATCGGTCTTTTGTAGCATTCTGCCATATTAAACTGGTGCAGCATTCACAGGAATATGTGGTTCGTTTTGAGCGTGAGGTGTCCAGGCTGGAAGAGGTGATGGATTGTTATCATATCAGTGGCGATTATGATTATCTTTTAAAGATCCTGGTTGAAGATATTGGCGCATACAGGGATTTTATGGTCAATAAACTCACGACCATAGATCATATTGGAAGCACACATAGCATGTTTATGATTAATGAAGTCAAACAATCTACTGCAATTGATTTATAAGATGTTAAGCAATAAAACATACAGGCTTGCAGAACTGTTCCTCATGTTTGTTCTTGCCCCGGTAAGTTTTACATTGCCTTATTCCATATGGATTAAAGTTGGTATCGGTTTCTTCGGACTGGCCTATGTCATATATATTTTATTAAAGGTTGAGCATTTGAAATTCAGAATTAAACCTGAACTGGACTGGCCGAGGTTTTTCAAGCAAGTCGGACTGCATTTTGTGATCATTGTCCTGTTTACGGTCCTTTATGTATTAAAGACCGACCCCGATCAATTGTTCCGGGTGATGCTGGATAAATCTATGATGTGGATCATTATCTTATTTGTCTATAGCCTGTTTTCGGTTTATCCACAGGAATTGATCTATAGAACCTTCTTCTTTAAGAGGTATGAGAATTTATTCAGCGACAAATGGCTTTTTGTTATGCTCAATGCTGGACTGTTTTCATTGGCACATATTTTTTTCATGAATATGCTGGTCATGGTCCTAACTTTCCTGGGCGGTTGGCTTTTTGCACTGACATTCTACCGGACCAGGTCTACATTAATGGTTAGCATTGAGCATGCCATTTATGGTTGTTGGCTATTCACCGTCGGCATGGGACATATGCTGGGCTTTCCTTCTTAGCTTTATAAAATCCTGTTAAAGATTCGTCATAGCTTTATTCAATTGTTTAAATTGGAAATAATCAACTCAATCATGAATCGTAAAACATTTCTTCGTTCGGCTGGTTTTATAGGCCTCGGACTAGCTTCAGCTCCGACAATGGCCTTAATCAGTTCACAAAATGATGAACAATTAGATAAGGCATTAGTCAAGGAATTTGTAGGTAAATCGCATAGTGATCCCGACAGGGTAAAGGAACTTCTTAAAGAACATCCGACCTTACTGAATGCCGCTCACGACTGGAAGTTTGGTGATTTCGAGACCGGTTTAGGTGCCGCAAGTCATGTAGGGAACAAGGAATTGGTTAGATACTTTCTTGATCACGGAGCCCAGGCTAATATTTTTACTATGGCTTTATTTGGGCAACTCGACCTTTTGAAGCAAATGCTTGAGTTCTCTCCAAAAACACTTCATGCCAAAGGCCCTCATGGATTCACTCTTCTTCATCATGCCGAACGTGGTGGAGAAAAAGGATTAGCGGTTAAAGATTACCTGGTTTCAAAGGGATTAACAAAAGCTAAAGTAGCATTATATTAATGCTGAATATTTTATTGGGTTGGCCGCAAAATAGTCGTATTTTTGAGCCCTGAATTCTAATAGATATTACCTGACTATGAAATCATATGATGTTGCTGTAATCGGATCGGGGCCAGGAGGCTACGTAGCTGCTATCAGATGTGCCCAGCTAGGCATGTCAACCGCGATAATTGAAAAGTATTCCACCTTAGGAGGCACCTGTCTGAATGTAGGTTGTATACCGAGTAAAGCTTTACTGGATTCATCACATCATTACGAGGATGCCGTCAAGCATTTTGAGACGCATGGAATCGATATTCCCGGTGAAGTAAAGGTCAATTTAAAGCAGATGATCGCACGGAAACAAGCGGTGGTAGACCAGACAACAGGAGGAATTGATTTTCTGATGAAGAAGAATAAAATTGATGTATACCAGGGCGTGGGAAGCTTTAAAGATGCTACTCATATTGAAATCTCCGGGGAGAATTCAGAAGAAATCGAAGCGAAAAATATTATAATAGCCACAGGAAGTAAGCCGTCTAATTTACCCTTTATTGAATTAGACAAAGAACGTATCATAACTTCAACAGAGGCCCTCAAATTAAAAGAGATTCCAAAGCACCTCATTGTTATCGGTGGAGGTGTAATCGGATTGGAATTAGGGCAGGTATATAAACGTTTAGGCGCCGAGGTTACCATAGTGGAATATATGGATAGGATCATTCCTACCATGGACTCTGGCTTATCAAAAGAACTGAATAAGGTTTTCAAAAAACAGAAGTTCAGGATCAATGCATCGCACCAGGTTAAATCGGTTGAGAGAACAGGAGATGAAGTGATCGTTACCGCTGAAAACAAAAAGGGCGAGACCGTAGAATTTAAGGGTGATTATTGCCTGGTTTCAGTGGGTCGCAGACCTTATACCGATGGCCTAAATGCCGAAGCAGCAGGTGTTAAAGTAGATGATAGAGGCAGGGTAGAGGTCAACCATCATCTTCAGACCAGTGCATCCAATATATATGCGATTGGTGATGTTGTAAAAGGAGCTATGTTAGCTCATAAGGCTGAAGAAGAAGGCGTATTCGTTGCCGAAACCATCGCCGGTCAGAAGCCACATATCGACTATAATTTAATTCCGGGTGTTGTTTATACCTGGCCTGAAGTAGCTGCTGTTGGAAAAACAGAAGAAGAGCTGAAGGAAGCCGGTATTAATTATAAATCAGGACAATTCCCAATGCGGGCCCTGGGCAGAAGCCGGGCCAGTATGGACATCGACGGATTTGTAAAAATCCTGGCAGATGCCCAGACCGATGAGATCCTGGGGGTGCATATGATAGGTGCCCGAGCCGCCGATATGATTGCTGAGGCGGTTGTAGCCATGGAATACAGGGCCAGCGCCGAAGACATCTCAAGAATGTCACATGCCCATCCAACGTTTACTGAGGCGATTAAAGAAGCTGCATTGGCGGCAACCGATAACAGGCCATTACACATCTAATCGCTTTATTTACAGGAGAGTTTCAGAAATTTTAATTGGATTAATCCTTCATCCAAATTAAACTTGAATCTTAGTAATTTTATGATTCCAGGCTGAAATAAGGTATCTAATTCAATTCCTGACTTCTATTTTTTTAATTCTTAAAGTTTTTTCCTTCTTTTTTCCTTAATTTGAGCCATTGATTATGAGCATGTTAAGAATCCCTCTTGACTCTGATTATTTTTTTTCGGAAAAGTGAGTGACTTATATTGTTTTGTGGTGTCAAAAGTAATATAACCCTGACAAAACTTGAGTAACAGACCAAACCACAACAAGATGTCTGACGAAGACCTGGTGCGAGCCATTGTGTCTTCCAACGATACTATGCTCTTTGAAATACTTTATGACAGGTATTCACAAGTGGTCTATAATAAATGTTTCAGTTTTGCAAAAAATCGGTATGAGGCCGAGGATTTAACTCAGGATGTTTTCCTGAAGTTATTCGTAAAATTAAGATCCTTTAAAGGGAATTCTAAATTTTCAACCTGGCTTTATGCTTTTACTTACAACCATTGCGTTAACTACGTTAACCGAAATACAGCGAAAAAGATTGAACGTAAGTCTGTTGATTCAGAAGTCTTGGAAACAAGGCTTTATGATCCTCAAACAGATGATCAGGACATCACACAGCTGCAAGTTGATAAACTGAAAGAAGCACTGGAAAATGTCTCACCCGATGAGAAAATGATCCTTTTGCTTAAATATCAGGACGGATTGAGTATTAAAGAACTCAGCAATAGTCTTGAAATTGGAGAAAGTGCCGTTAAGATGCGTCTTAAACGTGCTAAAGAAAAATTAGTAACCGTATATAATGAACAAGCGTATGGATAACCCATTTGAATATATCAATACTCCTTTGAAAGAAGTTCCGGCTGAACTCAAGGACCGCGTCATGAAAGATGTTGCTTATGCCAAGCTCTTATTGGATCTGGCTAGCTTGTTTTCATTAAACGTAAGCAGCGTCATTGAACGCACTATTAAACATAGAGATGATTAACATTAACCAATAGAATAAATATTAACCAATAGTACCATGGAAAAGTTACGTGAATACAAGGATTTGATCCTCGATGCCACAATCTCGAACGGAATGACCGTTGGAAAAGCCTTACTGGTTTTAGTGATAGGATGGCTTGTTATTAAAGTCGTTTTAATCGTTCTGAAAAAAGCATTGCGATTCATCAAAATTGACAAATTAGGTGAAAAGCTGAACGAGATTGAACTGGTTGAGGGTAAGAAACTCAACATCAATATTACAAAAGTCGTTTTGAGTTTTGTGAAATGGTCGTTGCTGTTACTGCTTATCATTGTGGTTTCAGAAATGCTCGGACTAACCATTATTTCTGAAGAGTTAGGGAACCTGATTCATTACCTTCCGCAATTGATCAGCGCCATTATCATATTTATGATCGGGCTTTTTATTGCCAATTTTGCGAAAAACTCAATCAAGGCCTTATTTAAATCCCTTGATATTTCCGGTTCGAAAATGATAAGCCAGCTGGTATTTGTTATTATCCTGGTAGTAGTATCAATTACCGCATTAAACCAGGCCGGGATTAATACCGAAATCATTACAAGTAACCTGACCCTGATCTTTGGTGCATTCCTTGGTGCCTTCGCACTGGCATTAGGACTTGGTGCCCGTGAAGTAGTGGGCGACCTCCTTAGAACCTTTTATACCAGACGTACATATGAACTCGGACAACAGATCAGGTTCAAGGACGTTAAAGGCGTAATTGTTGCAATAGATGATATTTCAATGACATTAAAAACCGAGAATGGCAAGCTTGTTGTTCCGGTGAAAGATATAGTAGAAAGTCAAGTCGAAATTCAGGATTAACTTATGTTGTGGTAATAAGTTATTGTTAGGGAAGACCTGAACTTGATTTTTTACTTACCCTTTCTGCTTCGGCAGAAAGGGTTTTTTTATTGATTTTAATAGATTTAAATTTATGCCGTTTTATGAATGGTCCCAGGCAATCAGCTAGCTTCGAAATTTTTGACATCGAGTTGTTCAAGAAACAACTGCTGCATTGGTCCATTCAGTTTGATCATGTGTGCTGGCTGGACTCCAATTCTCATGATGAGACCTACAATTCCTATGACGCCATAATGGCAGCAGATTCGGCCTCGGTTCTGGAATGCCCGGTTGAAAATGCTTTTCAGAACTTATCGGATTACAGATCGAAATGCAATGACTGGATATTTGGTTATTTGTCCTATGACCTGAAGAATGACATCGAAGAGCTGCATTCTCAAAACTATGACGGGCCGAATTTTCCGGATATGTTTTTCTTCCAGCCCAGGCGACTGGTGTTTATTAGTGGGAACAAAGTTACTTTCTCTTACCTGGATGAAACCGCTGAAGAGATTCAGGATGATCTGAAGACAATCTGCAAATGGCCACTCATGACTGATCATCACATGAAAAATGATGTGAAGATAAAGCTGAGAACTCATAAGGATGAATATTTTCATAAGGTAGATC
>JABDPU010000312.1 GCA_013042625.1 Flavobacteriaceae bacterium
CAGCAAATGCATCAACAATCAATGACGGGGCCGCTGCTTTGGTTTTGATGAGTCGGGAAAAAGCCGATGAATTAAATCTCAAACCCTTAGCCACAATTCGATCTTATGCCGATGCTGCCCAGGAACCGAAATGGTTTACTACAGCTCCAGCCAAAGCGCTGCCAAAGGCATTGGATAAAGCAGGCGTTTCAATTGATGATATCGATTATTTTGAATTCAACGAAGCATTCTCAGTAGTAGGGTTGGCAAATATGAAAATCCTCGGACTTTCCGATGACAAAGTAAACGTTAACGGAGGAGCTGTTTCACTAGGACATCCTTTAGGCTGCTCTGGTGCGAGGATCTTGGTTACCCTTATTCATATTCTTCAGCAAAAGGAAGCAAAACTCGGTGCAGCAGCCATTTGCAATGGCGGTGGTGGTGCATCAGCAATGGTACTTGAACGATAAATTTCCGAATCATAATGAAATATGGCATTTGTCATTTGAGTATTGTTCCGGTACGAATCGAAGCTTCCGACAAAAGTGAAATGGTAACCCAATTGCTTTATGGCGATTTTTTTAAGGTAACCGAAAACAGAAAATCCTGGTGTAAGATCAGAATTGCTTATGATGGTTATGAGGGCTGGATAGACAACAAGCAACTCAGGCCATTGGATAAGGAGCAGTTTAAACAGCTTAAACAGATCACTCCGGTTTATATTTCTGATCTCGTTGAATTTGTTTCAGATAGCGAAAACCATCTCTATCCTGTGGTGATGGGTTCCAGTCTGACCGGACTTGACCTATTGAACCATAACCATGACGGAAGGACTGTTGAAGGGCAGCAACCGAAGTCAAGCCTGGTGGAAACCGCCTTACTCTACCTCAACTCACCATATCTATGGGGTGGTAAAACGCCTTTCGGAATAGATTGTTCCGGTTTTACCCAAATGGTCTATAAACTGAATGGTTATGACCTTTTACGTGATGCCACACAACAGGCGACCCAAGGTGAGGTCCTGAGTTTTATTGAAGAGGCTGAGCCTGGTGACCTGGCATTTTTCGATGATAAGGAAGGTAACATTATTCATGTGGGGATCATTCTGAAAGATAATCATATCATTCATGCACATGGTAAGGTCAGGATAGACCGATTAGACCAGTCAGGAATTCACAATCGTGATAAACGGATGCATACTCATAAACTCAGAGTCATTAAAAAAATCATATAAAAAAAGCCATTCAAAAATTGAATGGCTTTTAAATTTTTAACGATCGGAATTATTCTCCGCCGCCTTCCATTTCATCAACTTTAGCTTTCAATGCTTTGAAATTAGGTGTATCACCTAAAACACTGTAGATGTTCATCAAAGTCCTGGCAGCGTTAATGTTATCTGATTCAAATTCCATAACTTTTTCGAGGTATGGAACAGCACTTTTATAAAGATCCATTCGTGATTCCTGCAATTCCTCATATTTCTTGTCATCAGCAGCAGATGTACCAAGACCATTCATCTCATCGATGATACCCTGCTCCTGACCTAACAATAATGCAGCAGTATTCATATAAGCACGAACATAAGTTTCATCTGCACTAATCGCCAAATCGTAATATTTCTTAGCCTCTTCAGTATCATCATTATCAGCAGCTACTACACCAAGGTTAAATAACAAATCAACATTGTTAGGTTCTAATTCCAAGGCCTTAGTGATCAGCTCCTTGTATTTATCGAGTTCTCCTAATTTATACCTGACATTAGCTTCAGAAAGAATTAAATTAAAATCATCAGGATTAGATTTCTTGGCATCGTCAATAGCTTTTAATGCTTTATCAGTTTCATCTTTCTCTATATAGATCAGGGCAATGTTTTTAGCCATCTCACCAACCTTAGATTCTGTCTTGACATTTCTGGACTTATTATGCGTTCCGGCTTTCACAGAAATGTCGCGCATAGCACTACTCGGGAATACCTGCTCTTCTCCTGATTCAATCTCAGTCGCTCTATGCTCCATTGAAATCCCGGTATATCCCATAGCCATCAATTCGTCATACATTTCAAGTGCATCGTCATAATTCTGACTGGAGGTAGCCAACAATGCCGCATTATAAAGATAAAGCGTGTCAACAGTTGATGTGCGGTACGCACGTTCAAAATTCTTGTAGGATGCTCCATAATCTTTCCTGTTTAAGGCAGTTTGAGCCTTATCTAAAAAGGAATTGCTCATGGTTAATTTCATTGCATCCGCCTGTGGCGAATAAACTTTCTTTCCAGTCTTGTTTTCTTCCTGATAAAGTTTATTGAAACTTTCAAGTGCTATGTCAACATCAGCATCAGATCCTGTTCCGTTTGCGTAAAATGCCTGACCTTTCAAATAGTAAAATTTAGCCAGGGATTTAGAATCCATTGAAGACATCATTCCTTCGGCTGCGTTAATCGCAGACTTAGCACCGGCAAAATTATTACCCTTAATGGCCTTCTCAGCGTCTTTTATCTCCTTCTTTTGGGCGAAAGTTACTCCGCTAATCAAAAGCGCTAAGGCCATTACCAAAATTTTTCTCATCTTAATTTTGTTTATTTGTTAATGTATTAATTATTCTTTAGGAGTATTATCAATTGTTGTGCCATCATTTTCATTATCCTGACTTTCAGCACCTTCAATAGTATCCACATCATCTTCATCATGAACAACCTTAGCTACTGCGGCGATAGAATCCCCGTTTTTGAGATTGATCACTTTCACACCCTGAGTCGCGCGTCCCATGACCCTTAAATCTTTAACCGCCATCCTGATGGCAATTCCAGATTTATTAATAATCATCAGTCCGTCCTGATCAGTCACATTTTTTATAGATACTAATTTACCAGTTTTTTCTGTAATAGAAATGGTTTTAACGCCTTTTCCACCACGATTGGTAATCCTGTAATCTTCAAGGCTGGAACGCTTTCCATAACCATTCTCTGATACAACCAGAATATTGCTTTCCATATCATTCACGGCAATCATACCAACAACTTCATCTTCAGCATCAGCAAGTTTAATTCCACGAACCCCGGAAGCATTTCTGCCCATAGGCCTGGTCTTACTTTCTTCGAAACGAATGGCCTTACCACTTTTTACCGCCAGCATCACCTGGCTATCACCTGTTGTTAACTTGGCCTCAAGAAGTTCATCACCTTCCCGAATTGTGATCGCATTGATTCCGTTAGTTCTTGGTCTGGAATATCTTTCAAGGGAGGTTTTCTTAACCTGACCTTTTATGGTAGCCATAATTACAAAATGGCTATTGATATATTCCTCATCTTTTAAATCTCTGGTACAAATGAAAGCTTTGACCTTATCATCCTGCTCGATATTGATCAGGTTTTGTATAGCCCTGCCCTTCGAGGTACGGCTTCCTTCCGGAATCTCATAAACGCGCATCCAGAAACATTTCCCTTTCTGAGTAAAGAACAGCATATACTGGTGGTTCGTTCCAACGAACATATGCTCAAGAAAATCTTCACTTCTGGTCGTCGAGGCCTTTTGACCTACTCCTCCCCTGTTCTGAGTTTTATACTCATTCAGGGAGGTTCTTTTGATATAACCTGCATGGGAAATAGTGATCACCACTTTTTCATCCGGAATCATATCCTCGATGGACAGATCCCCTCCGGAATATTCTATGGCAGAACGACGCTCATCACCGAATCGGTTTCTGATCTCGGCTAATTCTTCCTTGATGATATCCATCCTTCTGTCCTTTTTGTCAAGGATGTCCTTAAGATCCTCGATGGTCTTCATCAAATCTTCATATTCAGATCTCAGTTTATCCTGCTCTAATCCCGTAAGCTGGCGCAACCTCATATCGACGATCGCCTTGGCCTGAATCTCAGAAAGTTCAAATCGTTTGATCAACTTTTCACGGGCTTCATCAGGACTGGCTGAAGCTCGGATAAGAGCAATAACCTCATCAATATTATCGGAAGCGATAATAAGGCCCTCGAGAATATGAGCTCTTTCCTCTGCTTTCCGCAGTTCATATTGAGTCCTTCTGACAACAACCTCATGCCTGTGATCAACAAAATGATGGATAAGGTCCTTTAAATTCAACATCTGCGGACGTCCTTCAACCAAAGCAATATTATTGACACTGAATGACGACTGCAGTGCTGTATACTTATAAAGTTTATTCAGGACAATATTTGGAATAGCATCTCGCTTCAAGACATAAACAATGCGCATTCCATTTCTATCAGACTTATCGCGTATTGATGAAATCCCATCTAGTTTTTTATCATTGATCAGATCGGCTGTCTTCTTTATCATATCAGCCTTATTGATCTGATAAGGAATTTCATTTACTATGATGCATTCTCGTCCATTTACTTCCTCAAAACTGGCTTTACCTCTGAGCACTATTCTGCCACGACCGGTTTGAAAAGCTTCTCTTACACCATCGTAACCATAAATTATTCCTCCTGTAGGAAAATCGGGCGCTTTAATGTGGGTCATTAGCTCATCGATTGTAATCTCACTATTTTCGATGTAAGCCACTATCCCGTCAACGCATTCCGAAAGATTATGTGGAGGCATATTCGTGGCCATCCCAACTGCAATCCCTGACGCACCATTAACCAGTAGTCCCGGAATTCTTGTGGGTAATACGGTTGGTTCTTTCAGCGTATCGTCGAAGTTCAATTTATGGTCGACTGTATCCTTATCAATATCTGCCAACATGTCTTCAGCAATACGTCTCATCCGTGCCTCGGTATAACGCATCGCAGCCGGACTATCGCCATCGATTGAACCAAAGTTTCCTTGTCCGTCTATCAGCATATAACGCAGGCTCCAGTCCTGAGCCATTCTAACCATGGTATCATAAACCGAGGTATCCCCATGAGGGTGATATTTACCCAGTACCTCACCAACAATTCTCGCCGATTTTTTGTGAGCTGTATTCGATCGAACACCCAATTCGTGCATGCCGTATAAGACTCTTCGGTGCACGGGTTTTAAACCATCCCTGACATCTGGAAGAGCACGTGACACAATGACCGACATCGAGTAATCGATATAGGCCGATTTCATCTCATCTTCAATGTTAATAGGGATCAGTTTTTCTCCTTCTGCCATAAGTAAATCAATTAGTTTTTTCGTTGATTTTCAAATCAGGCTAATATAACCAATTTACAAGTGTTGCAGCGGATTCCAGAAGTCAAATTTGATAGATTTTATCAACAAAAAATCAGGGTTTTTTCGTTAATAAGTATGCTGTTAAAAGTTTTGATTTTTTAAAGTTTTTTTTGTCAATTAGCCCAATCGGGGTCAATTAAGGTATAGTTTTTGCCTGTATGTACCTTTATTTAGTTATTTTTAATCCTAGAAAGGACTCTCAACATGGACGATAATTTTTCACCAAGAGTAAAGGATGTCATTGCTTTCAGCAAGGAAGAAGCATTGCGCCTGGGCCATGATTTCATTGGTACAGAGCACCTGATGCTGGGCTTGCTGCGCGATGGAAATGGTAAGGCCATTGATATCCTGAATGCTCTTGCTATTGATTTAAACCATTTACGAAGAAAGGTCGAGATCTTGAGTCCAGCTAACCCCAATATCAGTGTAGCCTCTAATGAGAAGAAAAATCTTCATTTAACCAGGCAGGCCGAACGTGCTTTAAAAACCACTTTTCTTGAGGCCAAACTGTTCCAAAGTACCTCGATTAATACAGCACATCTGCTGCTTTGTATACTTCGGAATGAAAATGACCCGACAACCAAATTGCTAAATAAACTTAAAGTAGATTACGATAACGTGAAGGAACAATTTAAATATATGATCGCCAATGATGACGATTATATAGACCCCCCAAAAGCTGAATCATACCCAGACGATGAGCCATCGGCTGATGACAGCTCCAAAGATGATCCTTTTGGTAAATCAACTGCCAAGGGTTCTAAAAAATCAAAAACACCCGTTCTGGACAATTTCGGACGTGATTTAACGTCACTTGCCGAAGATGGAAAGCTTGACCCTGTAGTTGGTCGAGAAAAGGAAATACAGCGCGTGTCTCAGATTCTGAGCAGACGAAAAAAGAACAACCCCCTGCTCATCGGTGAGCCTGGAGTTGGTAAATCGGCGATCGCCGAAGGATTGGCCAATAGGATAGTTAAGCGAAAAGTATCGAGGATACTCTTCAACAAACGGGTGGTAACACTCGATCTTGCAAGTTTAGTTGCGGGAACAAAATATCGTGGTCAGTTTGAAGAACGAATGAAAGCTGTTATGAATGAGTTGGAAAAGAATGATGATATCATCCTTTTCATCGATGAGATTCATACCATTGTTGGCGCCGGTGGTGCAACAGGAAGCCTTGATGCCTCCAATATGTTCAAACCTGCATTGGCAAGAGGAGAGATTCAATGCATAGGAGCTACAACTCTAGATGAATACAGACAATATATAGAAAAAGATGGTGCTTTAGAGCGTCGTTTTCAGAAGGTATTGGTAGAACCCACAACCGTGGAAGAAACCATTGAAATCCTCAATAATATCAAGAGTAAATATGAAGATCATCATAATGTGCTTTACACAGATGAAGCCATTCAGGCTTGTGTAAAACTAACAAACCGTTATATGACAGAACGATTCCTCCCGGATAAGGCTATTGACGCTCTTGATGAGGCTGGTTCTCGTGTTCATATAACAAATATTGATGTTCCTGATCAGATTCTTGAACTTGAAAAACAACTGGAACAGGTTAAGGAAACCAAGAATTCGGTTGTTAAAAAACAGAAATATGAAGAGGCCGCGAAGCTTCGTGATGATGAAAAACGACTGGAAAGAAGTTTGGCTGAGGCCCAATCGAAATGGGAAGAGGATTCCAAACAACATCGTGAAACTGTTTCAGAAGAAAATGTTGCCGATGTGGTTTCAATGATGACCGGAATACCTGTGAATCGCATCGCCCAAACCGAGAGTAACAAACTGGCTAAATTGCCGGATCTGATCAAGGGAAAAGTGATCGGACAAGATGAAGCAGTTGGTAAGGTTGTAAGAGCAATTCAAAGGAACAGGGCCGGATTAAAGGATCCGAATAAGCCCATTGGATCATTTATATTTTTAGGTCAAACTGGAGTTGGTAAAACCCAGTTAGCCAAGGTTTTAGCCCGGGAATTATTTGATAATGATGATGCTTTGGTTCGAATCGATATGAGTGAGTATATGGAGAAGTTTGCAATCTCAAGACTGATCGGTGCTCCTCCCGGGTATGTGGGGTATGAAGAAGGCGGACAGCTCACTGAAAAAATCAGGCGCAAACCTTATGCAGTTGTTCTCTTAGATGAAATTGAAAAAGCACATCCTGATGTATTCAACATGCTACTTCAAGTATTAGACGATGGTTATCTAACCGATAGTTTGGGACGAAAAATCGATTTCAGCAATACTATTATAATTATGACCTCCAATATCGGGGCGCGTAAGCTGAAAGACTTCGGAACAGGTGTTGGTTTCGGTACATCTGCTAAAAAAGAGCAGGCCACTTCCAATGCAAGAAGTATTATTGAGAATGCCTTGAAAAAAGCATTTGCTCCTGAATTCTTAAACAGAATAGATGATGTAGTTGTATTTAATATTCTTGAGAAAGAACACATCAATAAGATTATCGATATAGAATTGGGGAAATTGCTTGAGCGAATTGACGAATTGGGCTACACCCTGAAGCTTAGTAAAAAAGCGAAGGATTTCATTGCCGAAAAAGGTTTTGACCAGCAATACGGTGCCAGACCATTGAAACGAGCCATTCAGAAGTATATTGAAGATGCTCTTGCCGAAGAGATTATAAATTCGAATGTACAGGAAGGTGACACCATTAAAATCGATCTGGACAAAAGTACCAATGAGCTTAATATCAAGGTGGAAAAGGTGGAGAAATCTTCAAAATCATAAACCGAATATAAATTATAGAAACTCCGCCAAAACGGCGGAGTTTTTTATTGCATTATTTTGACATTAACATGACAGAGATCATTAATTACGTTTTTGGAGATGTTCAGATACATAATGACTATATGATCGTCATTATGCGCAGTGGTGTTCATGTTACCCCCGAATATAATAATGTGCTGTTGGAATTGGTTGATCAATATTATAAGGTCAAACCATTTGTTTATCTGACCTACAGAAAAAACCGTTATACGGTTGATCCGGCAATATATTTTGAAACGTCAAAGATTAAAAATCTGGCCGGTTTTGGTGTGATTGCAGAAGCACCGCTTTCTGGGGCCAATGCAGCCGTAGAGAAGCTTTTTCTGAATAAGCCTTTTGAGATTTTTAATGAGCCGGAGGCCGCAAAGACATGGGCAAAATCTATTATAAAAAATGAATCCTCAAGAACGTAAGGAAATAGAAAAAAAGATTCTGGAAGAAATTCAGAAAACTGAAGCAGCAATTGTTCATTATAAGGACCTTACCAAGCCAATTGCTCCTGAAAATTCCATTGGACGAGTGTCGAGAATGGATGCCATTAATAATAAATCGGTTAACGAGGCAGCCCTTAGACAGGCAGAGAATAAATTGAAGGGTTTGAAAATTGCTCTGTCTAATATAGATGATTCTGGCTTTGGACAGTGTGCACGCTGTCAAAACCCAATCCCTTTAGGTCGCATACTGCTCCTTCCCCACTCCAGGTTTTGTGTGAATTGTGCGCGTTGACTCTGAAATTAATTCAGAGTGACAATGCTCTGAAACAATACCGAATCATCTTTGGCACAAGATTCTGAGAGACTGTGCTCTGAATTAATACCGAATTAAATTTGGATTAAGGTTTAGAGTGACATGGAACTGTTTGATCTGGGTGGACTCTGAATTAAATTTACACCAGAGGCGCACAGGCAGAGTGACAATGTTCTGAAAAAATGCCGAAACAAATTTGGTACATGGTACATAAAGGCAGTTAGCAATGTTTAAAGTTAAGGTGTGAATGTCATGCTGAACTTGATTCAGCATCCACTCGATTTAAAACCGTTTATAGAATTGCTTAAATCAATCCATCTGGGATTGAAATGCTCGATCAATTCTATTTTCCATGCCCTATTCCAATTCTTAAGCTGCTTTTCGCGTGCAATGGCTTCTTGTACCCATTGAAATTCTTCAAAATACACCAGTTGTCTTAATCCATATCGTTTGGTGAAAATGCTTCCCAATCCATTCCTATGTTCATACATTCGCCTATCCAGGTTATTTGTGATTCCAATGTATAAAGTACCTCTCGGTTTGTTGGTCAGAATATAAATCCAGTATTGATGTGTTCGTGACATGGAGTGACCTCTTTCTGGAAAGATAATTGATTTAAAATTGATATAGAAAATATTCTATATTAAGTATGTGAAACTGGTGGACTCTGAATCAAGTTCAGAGTGACAATGCTCTGAATCAAAACCAAATCAAGCTTGGCACAAGGTTTGCGCCAAAGGCGCACAGGCAGAGTGACAAAAATATGTTTAAAATGAAAACACTCTATAACTCACTTCGCTCAGTATGTCACTAAAACAAAAGACGACCATCTTTCGATGGCCGCCTTTCCAACAGTATGTAATTAAAATTACTAATTAATTACTCTATCTCTTCTTAAGGGTTGATGAAACAACCTTCTTAGTGACTGATCCACGATTCGTGTTTACAGTTACATAGAATACCTGATCACCACCTCTTGAAAGGTCTATTTTGGTCCTCACATCGTTATCCTTACGGTAACCATTATGAGAATCGCTGTAGATCAACAATCCTTTTGTATCGAATACCTGGATAGTTACATCCGTATCGAACTCGAAGTTATACTTCACAGTTAACTCGGTATCGAATGGTACTGGATACGCCTGGAAGTCAAGTTCAAGCTCACCAATCACCTGATCATTATTGTCCGGTGCTTGAGTTAATGGAGCGTCTTCGATCTTCCATGTATATATCACTGAGCACATCGCTGAGTTTCCACAGTCATCTGTTGCCATGAAGGAACGTACCTTAGTGTAACATGTTACTCCAGGTCCACCAACTTCAAGTCCAAGACATTCAACTCTAAGAATCTTACAGTTGTATCCTTGTGGCTGAGCCGCTTCAAGAAGATCCGTCTCCTGCCAGTTGGCATCACAATCTGGGAATGATGGTTCATTATTCTGAGAATTTTTAACGGCGAGTTTTCCAGTCTCAATATTTTGAGGATCGCCATTCTCATTATAAAGTACCCAATCATTGGTTAATCCTCCACCAT
>JABDPU010000169.1 GCA_013042625.1 Flavobacteriaceae bacterium
GCATAACCAACGATGAAAATCTTTCAGAGCATTTGTCTTCACGGAAATTGGTTGAAGACACTCTTGCTTCCGAAAAATATGGTTTAACCGTGTTCAAGGCTGGAATAATTGTTGGATCGGGGAGCTCTTCCTTTGAGATTATCAGGGATCTGGTTGAAAAACTACCAGTTATGATCGCGCCAAAATGGCTGAATACCAAAACGCAACCTATAGCCGTGCGGGATGTACTCACCTATCTTACAAAGGCAGTTGGAAACCAAAATCTATACAATCGGTCCTATGATATCTTCGGACCTGAAGTTTTGACCTACAAGGACATGCTCATGCAATTTGCCAAAGCGAGGAAATTGAAACGACATATTCTTACCGTGCCGGTGATGACACCGCGTTTGTCCTCCTACTGGCTATATTTTGTCACCTCTACTTCCTATAAACTATCCAGAGCACTGGTTGACAGTATGAACGTAGAGATCATAGGAAGACCGAGTGATATAAATAAGGTTCTGGATATTAGTCCGATCACCTATGAGGAGGCCGTTGACCGTGCTTTTATCAAAATTGAACAAAACGAAATCCTGTCCAGTTGGAAGGATTCTTTTGTGAGTGGGCGACTTCAAAGCAAGGCTTACAAATATATAAACGTACCTACCTACGGTTGCTTTAGTGATAAAAAAGAGCGGCCAATAGACAATGAAGAAAAGGTACTTAGTAAAATCTGGGCTATTGGAGGTGAAACCGGATGGTATTATGGAACATTTCTTTGGAAAATAAGAGGTCAGATTGACAAGTTTGCCGGAGGGATCGGACTACGACGTGGTCGAACAAATCCGGAAAAGCTGGAGGTAGGCGATGCGCTGGACTTCTGGCGTGTGATTTTCGCTGACAAAGAAAAAAAGAAGTTACTCCTCTATGCTGAAATGAAGCTTCCTGGGGAAGCCTGGCTCGAATTTCAAATAAAGGATAAACGACTCATACAGACCGCTACTTTCAGGCCAAAAGGCTTGGCAGGGAGGCTCTACTGGTATTTGGTAACGCCTTTTCACTGGTTTGTTTTTAATGGAATGATCGATAAACTGGCGAAGGGCTGATGCATAAAAAAGTTAATCTGCCGGAAAAAACATGTCCGGTTTGTAAAAGGCCATTCCTATGGAGAAAAAAATGGGAAAAGAATTGGAAGCAAGTAAAATATTGTAGTGAAAAATGCCGAAGACAGAAACATCTAATTCACTAGTATGGTTCAGAAATGACCTTCGTGTACATGATCAGCAGTCACTTTATAACGCCTGTATGAATCACGAGCAGGTTATGGCTATTTATTACCTGGATCCGAGGCATTTTAAGTTCGATCAAAATGGTTTCAAGCGAACGGGTTCATTCCGTTCGAAATTTCTTCTGGAAACTCTTGAAACACTTAAAACGGAACTACTAAACCTAAACATAAGCCTCTTCGTATTCCGAATCAAGCCAGAAGACCACCTTCCTCATTTCTGCAGTGAGCATGGTATATCAGACATTTATTATCAAAAGGAGTGGACAGCCTATGAGCAGGAGGTTGAAGATCAGGTGATCAGTCAATCGGATAGCAAAATCAATTGGCATGGCCATTATGATCAATTCCTGTTTCATCCGGAAGATATTCCTTTCAGCCCGAAAGATATCCCTGAAATCTTTACAATGTTCAGAAAGCGAATTGAAAAAGAATCAGTCGTAAGACCAGAGTTAGAGATCAAAGCTAAACCATTATCAAATAGAGAGAAGAATTACAGTCAGATTCCCAAACTTAATAAACTGGGGTTTAAAACACCAAATATTCCCGAACATACGGCTTTTCCATTTGAAGGTGGAGAAATTAATGGTCTCAATCGTATTCAGGAGTACTTCTTCCAAACCGGGAAATTGGCGTATTACAAAAAAACGCGCAATGGGCTTATTGGTGTGGACTATAGTTCGAAATTATCTGCATGGCTTGCTAATGGCAGCTTGTCGGCACGTACAATATACTGGGCAGTTAAACGGTTTGAACAAACCTTTAAGAAAAATCAATCGACCTACTGGTTGATCTTTGAGCTGATCTGGCGCGATTACTTCAAGTATATAAGCATGAAACATGGCAATGCAATCTTTAGTAAGTATGGAATAAAACAACGTGAATGCGACTGGAAAATCGAATATCAACTAGTGAGAAAGTGGATTAATGGTGAGACCGCATCAGATTTTGTAAATGCCAATATGATCGAACTCAAACAAACCGGATGGATGAGTAACCGTGGAAGGCAAAATGTAGCATCTTATTTTACCCGGGACCTTGAATTAGACTGGCGGATTGGAGCTGCTTATTTCGAGTCAATGCTGGTAGATCATGACGTGCATAGCAATTATGGAAACTGGAATTATGTTGCGGGTATTGGGAATGATCCCAGGGATAGAAAATTTAATGTTGATCTTCAGGCGAAACGTTATGATAGCGATGAGAAATTTCGCCTGCGATGGCTTCAAACCAATCTGTTCTTATGAAAACGCTGAGGCTCATATTAGGAGACCAGCTAAATATCAAACACTCCTGGTTTGATAAAACTGATCCACGAATAACCTATTGCATATTTGAAACGCATCAGGAGACCGATTTTATCAAACATCACATTAAAAAAGTTATAGCATTTTTTGCGGCGATGAGGGCCTTCGCTTCCGAACTCGAGAATAAAGGTCATAAAGTCATTTATTTTAAGATCAAGGATCCAAATAACAAACAAACCTTAAACGGAAACCTTACCTACCTCATCGAGAATTTCAATTTCAAGCAGTTCGAATATTTACTACCGGATCATTATGGATTAGATAAAAAGCTAAACGCCATTTGCGATTATCTTTCGATTCCGTCAAAAGCTTATGACACAGAGCATTTTCTTAGTGAGCGTTTTGAGTTGAAGCAATTCTTTGAAGGGAAAAAACAGTTCATAATGGAGAGTTTCTATCGATATATGCGGAAGAAGCATGACATTTTAATGCGTGACAATCAGCCCGAAGGCGGCTTGTGGAACTATGATAAAAGCAATCGGAAAAAGTGGAAGGCCAGGCATACCTCACCTGATAAAATCGATTTCAAGAATGATATATCAAACATTTTAACAGATTTGGAAGATGCTGAGGTCGTTACAATTGGCCGCTTAGATGGTCATTTTATTGACTTTCCCATAACAAGATTTCAGGCGCTTCGACAGCTCGATTATTTCTGTGAACATCTTTTAGTCCACTTTGGAGATTACCAGGATGCCATGCATACCGAGGAGATCAATCTTTTTCATTCCAGGATATCTTTTGCACTCAATGCTAAACTAATTAATCCGAAAGAATGCATCTTCGCCGTAATCAGAACCTATGAAAGTAATAAGGATACCATTACCATTTCGCAGGCAGAGGGGTTTATCAGGCAGATCCTGGGATGGCGCGAATATATGAGAGGCATGTACTGGGCTCAGATGCCTAAATTCAAAACCTTGAATGCGCTGAACCATAATAATAAGCTACCAGATTTTTATTGGACTGGTAACACTCAGATGAATTGCCTTAAACAATCTGTTAACAACTCACTAGATCATGCATATGCACACCATATACAACGGTTGATGATCACGGGTAATTTTGCCTTGCTGAATCAGACCGATCCCGATAAAGTGGACGAATGGTATCTTGGAATATATGCCGATGCCGTTGAATGGGTGCAGATCACTAATACACGGGGAATGAGCCAATTTGCCGATGGAGGCCTCATTGCAACAAAGCCATATATCTCGGCCGCCAATTATATTGATAAAATGAGTAACTATTGCCAGGATTGTACATATAACAAAAAAGAACGGATCGGAGAGAATGCCTGTCCCTTCAATAGCCTGTACTGGAATTTTCTTGATGACCACCGGGAAACTCTGGGTGCAAACAGACGAATGGGAATGATGTATAATTTGCTCGATAAAATCCCATCTGAGGAGATGAGAGAAATAAAAAATCGCGCCCACCAAATCATAATCAATCCTGATGCGTATTGAGAAACCAGAAATATGTGTTGTTTGGCTAAAGCGAGATTTAAGGCTTCATGATAATGAAGCTGTATTCAATGCCATTAAAAGTGGAAAGAGGGTACTCCTTTTATATGTATTTGAGCCATTACTCATCAATGATCCTCATTACAGTGAAAGGCACTGGAATTTCATTAAGGAATCACTCAGGGATATGAATCAAAGGCTTGAAACCTTCAGTTCAAAAATACTTGCCGTTAAATCTGATCTATCCAGCGCCTTTAATCATATCCAATCATTATATAGGATCGATACGGTGTTTTCACATCAGGAAACCGGGATAATGATCACCTATGAAAGAGATAAATCTTTCAAGCGATATACAAGGAATAATACTTTTAAATGGATTGAAACTATTAATAATGGGGTAAAACGTGGCCTTCGAAACAGGGAATACTGGTTTGAGGGTTGGAATGCTTATATGAGTTCGCCTATACTCACATTTAACCCCAATCCGGAACAACTTCTGAATGGTGAAGAGGTTGAGGCCCTTGAACAACTATTCAATGTTGTTTCCCTTGAAACGCCAACTGACGGGCCCTTTCAGAAAGGGGGAACAACACGAGCACGAGAAACTGCTGATTCCTTTTTTGACTATCGACATAAATCCTACATGTTTAATATTTCAAAACCTGAAGCATCAAGGAAAACCAATAGCAGACTTTCGCCCTACCTGGCATGGGGAAACATATCGGTTAGGGAAATTTTTCAGGAAGCCAAACGAATAAAATCCAGGCAGGTCAACAAAAGACACATTGGTGCTTTTATTTCCCGATTGCGATGGCAGGCACATTTTATTCAAAAGTTTGAAATGGAACATATCATGGAAGAAGCTAGTGTAAACAAGGGATATCACCGGCTCAAAAAAAAGGTCTCTGAAGAATATCAAAGGGCGTGGAAAGAAGGTCAGACCGGCTTCCCTCTTGTAGATGCTTCCATGCGATGCCTGAATACAACAGGATATGTCAATTTCAGGATGAGAGCTCTGCTGGTTTCATTTTTTACACATATTCTTTGGCAGCCCTGGCAGGATGCTACCACCCACCTATCCCAACAATTCCTTGACTTTGAACCGGGGATACACTTCCCGCAATTGCAAATGCAAGCCGGAGAAACCGGAATCAATAATCTAAGGATTTATAATCCCATTAAAAACAGTAAGGAACACGATCCCGAAGCTGAATTCATTAAAAAATGGGTGCCAGAACTGGCACATTTAGACCTGCCGTTTATCCATGAGCCTTTTCTAATGACACCCCTGGAAGAGCAACTCTATAACTTCAAAATCGGACGAGATTATCCTAAACCTATTGTAGATATTGAAAAAAATCGCCGAAGGGCAGCAGCAATACTCTTCAAAATGAAGGACGATCCGAAGGTCATGAAAGAAAGTCGCCGTATCCTTGATAAACACACCCTGGCCAACCGTAAAAGAATGCTCAGGGACGAATAAATCCAATTCAAACAAACTAATGTTAATTTTTGTTTAATGTTATTTATATAATATTAAACATTTTGTAATTTTGAGTGTTTTGATACTTGAAACGACATATACAAATCCCGAGTACGACCAGATTATCAATGATCTGGTTGGCAAGCCCTATTCAATTTTACAACGCATTAAATTGAAAGGCATCGGATCGAAACGAATGATCATCGATGAGGTCAGTCCGAATATGAAGCAGTACCTGAATGCTGTATCCGATCTGAACTACGGCAACATTGAATTGCGCCCGGGAGGCATACTGATAAGAATTAACAAGGGCTTGAGAAATTTTACATGGGCCATCCCCTACTACCACCTGGTAATATATAAAACCAATGGTGCGAGTATTCATGCACAGGGTCGCTATGTCCATTTCAGACAAAACCGAACTTTTACCGAGAACAAAGCCTTCTTCGCGAAGATGTTAGACATGAAAATTGAGAACGATGCGCAGTATAGTTTCTATTGAAAAAGACCAATTGTCGGTCGTTGATATAGACCGAATAGTTGAAATGGCATGGGAAGACCGAACCCCTTTTGATGCCATAGAGTATCAGTACAATTTGAAAGAGCAAGAAGTTATTGAGTTAATGCGTCGGGAGCTAAAATCGAAAAGTTTCAAATTATGGCGTAAGCGCGTTCAGGGGCGTTCGACAAAACATATGAAAAAAAGAATTTTTGCTGAAGGGCGATTCAAGTGCAGCAGGCAAAGGTCTATTTCAAGGAATAAAATTACTAAACGTTAACCCGTGCTTTGCCCGATATTGAGGGGACAGCACTTAAAAAAGAAACTATGGAAAACGACATTCTGGAATTAAACAATATCAAATCGAATTCTTTAAATGGATTCAATTTCTCTGAAATTGGTGATGATCATCTCTTTACCAATATGGATACGCCGATGCGCGAAGGGGCATTCGACCTCAGCAATGAAGAGAAAAAAGATAAAATCGCAGGTCTTTTTGCCGAGATTATGGACGTTCTCGGACTAGATCTGACCGATGACTCTCTTCAAGGAACGCCCCGTCGTGTTGCTAAAATGTATATAGAAGAAATTTTTTCCGGACTAGATCCCAGGAATAAACCCAAGGTGGCTCTCTTCGATAACAAATATCAGTACAATCAAATGCTGGTCGAAAAGAACATTACCTTCTACTCCAATTGCGAACATCATTTTGTCCCAATCATTGGAAAAGCTCATTTGGCGTATATATCATCTGGAAAGGTCATTGGCCTGTCAAAGCTTAATCGCATTGTGCAGTATTATGCTAAAAGGCCACAGGTACAGGAGCGTTTAACCAATCAGATTGCCGAGGAACTAAAAGCGGTGCTCGAAACCGATGATGTCGCGGTAATTATTGATGCCAAGCACCTTTGTGTTTCATCAAGAGGCGTGAAGGATGACACCTCCTCTACTGTTACTGCCTATTACGGTGGAAAATTTAATTCAAGCTCGAAAATAAATGAATTACTCAATTATATAAACAACTAAGCTATGGAAGTGATAAAAAAAGCTACGGAATTTGAAAGTCGTAAACATGTATTCAGAACCACAAATGAACGAATTATTGCATCTCGCGAGGTTAAACAAATGATATTGGATATCAATGAAATATACAAGACCAATCGCGACCAGCAACTTATGGATCTGATGAAGCGTTTGACCGTAATTAAACGAAAAATTGAAAAACGTCTGAAGGGTAAACCTTTGGCAGCATAAGCATGGAACGAACTCTGGTAATTATTGGTGGAAGTAAAGGCATTGGCAAGGCAATTGTCGATGCCTTACTTTCCGATTATAAAAT
>JABDPU010000027.1 GCA_013042625.1 Flavobacteriaceae bacterium
GAATACAAATCATCTGGCGTATAACGTCCAATAACGCTCCTTGCTGCGGAACGAATTGCTGGTTGAATAACACGTTGTAAATAGCTTTGACCGAGAGTTTGATGCAAATTGCCTAACTCATTATAAAAAGGCTCATACCAAGCCGAAGCATCAATTTGAATTTCTAATCCATTTGAAGATAACACCTTCATTTTTTCGAAAAGCTCTTGCTGACGCACTTCGTAAACAAAAACTTTGTTCCAGGGAGCCACGATATGAAAACCTTCTCCCATTGGTGGCTCATCAGTTACAACACCATCTCCAAAGGTTTTAAAAAGCACTCCAGCTTCTCCAGATTCTATTGTTATAGCTGATTTAGAAAAGAGGATAATAAGGACAATAAGTCCGATAATGATAGGCAATCCTATCTTTGGTAATTTTTCCATTTTATTATGAATATTTAGTTAAATAAGTCCGTTATATTTTCTTGTAAACCACTCAGCGGCAAGGCTTAAGGCCAGCAGAAATAAGAGGATTTTAAAGTCGATTAAAGGTACGACTTTTTTAACACTTTTCTGAATGGTCGCGAAGCGTGAATCATCAATCAAAACCTGCATTAAATCAACAATTTGACCAGCTGAAAAACTGCTTCCTCCGGAGGCCTCGGCAATCGCATTCATCTTCCTTGCATTCGCATTCAGGAACTGTTGTTCAACGTTGTAGTCGAGGATAGTTAATGAGCCAGAGCGAGATGCTTCACCATTGGTTGAACTGACGGTGAAACTATATTCTGCAGGATCGAGTCCACTAAGATCAACCTGATAATTATTTTGACGAATTACAAATGGGATAGTCTGAGTTTGATCGGTGGTTTTATTTCGAAGAACAATTTCCAGATTGGCCTTATTATCGAATTCAAAATTCTTATTAAAGTACTGTGCAGTAAGGGTGATATTACTATTTCCATTATAAAACGATTCATAATCCAAAGTCAAACGGCGTCTTTGTTTGTCGGATGCCAGATATTGAACGATTTTACCGATAAAATTATCGAAGGCATTAAAAGAGTCATCATTCAAATAAGACTGCGCACGCCATCTCCAGATATTCTCACCAACAAGCAGAACCTCCCTCCTGCCATTGATTTCATGTGATAGCATCAATGGTTCTTCAATGACGTTTCCATTTAGTGATTTGTACAATATGGTTTCATAGGGAATATTAACGCTGAGTTCTCCGAATTCAGATCGCAATGGTGGAAAGGACGAAAAGTCAAGGTCTTCAATTATGAAGTTATTATAATTATCATTTAAGCTGGGTTGATAGTCTTCCACCTGACCAGTGACCTCTTGCTCATATCGGAATTGAATACCGTTAAGAACCCGCCATTGGGTTTTTGAACCTGTTATAATGAATAAATTGCTTTGATTTTCCTCGAGAGTTTGCAGGGCCCTGGTGAATCCCGAGTCGGGCTGGTAAAAAATGACTAACTGATAATCCTCTATTTTCCTAAGAAATTGTACTGGATCTAAAATATCAACCTGTCGTTGTTCATTACTGCTGATGGCTTTTTTCAAAGCTCCCAGGTCAGGGTGCGCAAATGAGGAAACCAATGCGACATTGGTCTTTTGATCGATCACTTCAACCGCGAATGGCTTGGAATTATTGACTACATTCTTTTCATTGTTTAAAGGAACTATCCTTGCCGAATAAGATAAAACGCCAACCCTGTTTGCCGGAAGGGTTAGATTTATACTCTGCGAAGTATTATCTTCAGAAAAACTCAGGTTTGAACTGTAAATAACAGAGGAACCAGATAATATTTGCAATTTCGAACTGACGGCCTCTTTACCGGAATATGACATAAATATTTCAACCGGAAACCTGTTTTTAAGGAAGGCATATTTATTTACATTCAATTGGTCTATTCTTAGATCGGAATAGGAGATTGTATCACCAAGAATAATCGGAAAAATAGGGTGCTTAAAATCCTTTGAGCCATATTCAAAGTCGCTACCGAAGGTCTGATTTCCATCCGAAACCAAAACCAAAGGGGCAACACCTTCCTGGTATACCTGTTTAAGTCCCTTGAAAACTGAATTGATATCACTTTGTCTTTCATCGAAACCCAGGCTATCCAAAGGTTTAAGTTTGTCACCAAACTTAAAAAATGACAGATCGAATCTTTCTTTAATATCTTCTGAAGAATTAAGAGCTTCAATTACTTCAAGGGCCTGATCGGTTTGACCCAGGGTTGAAATCGACTCAGAGTTATCTATAGCGACAAGAAGACTAGGTTTTTCGTTTAAAAATGAATTTTGTTCCCATTTTGGATTAACGATCAAAAGACCAACCAAGAAGTAAGTAGCTGCCCTTATTAATGCAAGTATAAATCGTAACCTGGTTTTCTCAGAACCAACCAAATATTGATATCCGGCCAGTACAACAGCCAGCACGGCAACTAGGGCAATATAAAATATGGTTTCGGTACTCAATTTGAACCGTCAATTTAATCTGTAATAAATAAAACCGAACCAATGAAAATGATAGTCATTATGTGAGCATTCCACCATCAACCTGGAGAACTTGTCCTGTGACATAACCAGATAAGTCAGATCCCAAATACATTGCTGCTTCAGCAACATCATCGGTATTACCAACTCTTTTCAGGGGTATTTGATCGGCCCACTGTTTTACCACTTCCGGATCAAGTTTTGCTGTCATTTCTGTTTCAATATATCCGGGTGCAATAGCATTACATCTAACACCACGTGCACCGTATTCTAAGGCAACAGATTTCGTGAAACCTATAACACCAGCTTTAGAAGCAGCATAGTTTGCCTGACCGGCATTACCTCTGATTCCTACAACCGAGCTTACATTAATAATAGAACCGCTGCGCTGTCTAAGCATATGAGGAAGTACCGCTTTAGTGGTATTAAAGCAAGATTTTAAATTAATTCCAATAACCCTATCCCAACTTTCTTCACTCATTCTTAATAAAAGTCCGTCATCTGTTATACCTGCATTGTTTATCAATACATCAATCCTTCCAAAGTTCTTGATAACATCGGCCACCATTTCAAATGTTGCATCATGGTCGGATGCATCCACCCTATACCCTTTACATTTTACGCCGCGAACAGTTAATTCTTCTTCAAGTTCATGAGTGATATCCTTACTCGAAATATAAGTAAAGGCAATGTCTGCCCCAGCTCTCTCATATCGATAAGCAATTTCTTTTCCTATTCCTTTAGAAGCTCCTGTAATTAAAGCCGTTTTGCCTTTTAACAGGTCTGCTGCTTGATTAAAATCCATTGACATAATTCCGGTGAAATTTTGGTTAGTATTTGATTGAATAAAGATACTAAAATACTTTCTTCAACAAAGGTTTTGATTATACTCTTACCATTACATTTGTTCCTCCTTTAAAATCCATATACAAGTTGTTAGAAATAAAAAAACCTCACAACAATTTGTGAGGTTTTTAACAGCAGATTTTTTACATCTTTATGGCTTCCGGCTTCTCGTAATTAAAGAGATAATCGATATCCATTTCCTGGATGACCCCAAGCTTTCCTAGAGCCTCCATATCAACATCATTTTTATTACCAATCACCATCACATTATAGTTTTCACCCCTGATGTTTTCATTAAAAAATGATTTCAGGTCCTCCATGGTCATACCTGCAATCGCATTGTACATGCTCTCCCTGTAATCGTTATCAAAACCAAGTCGCTTTAAACGCTCATAGCTCCAGAATATATTGGATTTAGTGATTCGCTCAGCCGCCAATTTTTTAAGAGTTGCTTCCTTTGCTGCCAGGAATTGTTCCTCAGCTTCCGGAAGGTTACTCATCAGATCCATCATGGCATCAACCGCTTCAGGCATCTTATTGGCCTGAGTTCCTATATAAGCCATGATGTAGTTGGAATCCTCTTTTTTCGAAGGGATGGAATAACTTGACCAGGCTGAATACGCCAGTGATTTAGACTCTCGAATTTCCTGAAATACAATGGATGACAACCCGCTTCCGAAGTAGGTGTTGAACAATCGCGCAGCTGCCATATTTCCAGGGTCAAAAGGCTTTCCTTTCGCAAGGAAAAGCATTTCCGATTGTACCATATCATAATCCACGAAATAGACATTACCGCCGGTTTCCTTTTCCAGGAAGGCCATGGCTTCGGGGTAGTCTTTGCGATCGGTTTCAACTACGTGTTTTTCATTTAAAGCAGCGATGGCATTATCCACATCCTTACCGAAGTAAAAAATACGCTGTTTGAAATTTTTCATGTCTTTGATCAGGTTGACTAATTCCTGTGGACTAATTTCTTTAAGATCGGTAACCTGCAAGATGTTTCGCAATCGGCTGTTTTCACCATATTTCCCATAGTTCATCAAGCCGTTGTAAAGAATGCTCCCTTTCTGAGTTTTATTGTCCTGTCTGCCTTTGGCTATTTTATCCACATATTTTGAATAGGCTTCCTCATCAGCAACGGCATTAGACCACAAATGCTCAAGAAGTTCGAGTCCGGCCGGAAGATTTTCTTTCAGTCCATTTAAACCGACATAGGTTCGGTCTCCACCGGTACTTACATAATAATTAACTCCCAGTTTGTAAAACTCCTTTTTTAAATCTTCGGGACTGTATTTATCGGTTCCCAAATACTCCATATATCCCGCAGCAAGGCCTATATTCTTATCATTATCATTGCCCATATCGAAAATGATATTCATATCGAAGAGGTCATTTCGTTCATTATTAATATGAGAAACCTCAATACCATTTTCAAGATTATAAGCTTTGATCTCCGACTTGTAATCAACATACTTTGGTTGCAAAGATTCCGATTCCATTTTATAGAAATTAGAAACCCATTCCGATTGCTTTCCGCGATTCAGGTTAACCGGAGTAATTCCCGGATTGGAAACCTTAACCACATTAGGGTCTTCTCCTTTTCGTTTATAGGTAACGACGTAATTGTCCTTGTAGAAATCATTCACATAGGCCACCAGTTCATCCTTGGTAATGGTTTTTAAATCGTCAAGGAATTTGACCTGGTCTTCCCATTTCTGTCCATATATAAAGGCATCGACATAGGCATTGGCCAGGGCCGAATTGTTTTCATACTGCCTGGTTTGATTGAGTTTCAGGTCGTTCACCACCGCATCGATCATCCAGTCTTCAAATTCGCCTTTTTTCAATAGGTCGATCTGCTCCAATAACAAGTCTTTAACCTCATCTAAGGATTGATCGGCCTTAGGAGTCCCAGTGAACACATGATAACCATAATCCTTCAAAAAGGTTGGTGAGCAACTGGCTCGCTGAACCAATTGTTTTTGGTTTAAGTTCAGATCGATGATCCCTGCATTTCCATTTGCTAATATCATATCGGCAAGAGTAATATATTTAAACTCATCTGTACCAATGGCGTCAGTTCGGAATGCGATTGAGATCGATTCGGCAGTTGGGCCAAAAACTTCCTTAACAACAGGACTGGTCAATGCTTCTTCTTTGGGAAGCGTTGGATGAGTAACCGGATCTCCTTCAAGTTTTCCAAAGGAACCTGCTATTTTTTCTATAGTTGGTTCAAATTCGAAATCGCCAACCAATATCATGGCCATGTTACTGGGAACATAGTACTTATCGAAATAATTATTGATGTCAATTAATGAAGGGTTTTTGAGATGTTCGGCCTTCCCTATAGTGGTTTGCTGGCCATATGGATGGTTAGGAAACAGCCCTTCAAGCATGGCCGCATAACGCTTACGGAAATCGCTATCCTGACCACGGTTAAATTCTTCGAAAACCGCTTCTAATTCGGTATGAAATAACCTCAGAACCAATTCACCAAATCGCTCGCTTTCTATGGCAAGCCATTTATCCAGTTCATTTGAAGGCACTTTATTTGTGTAAACGGTTTGTTCAAACCAGGTGTAGGCATTAGTACCAGTTGCACCTAGTGAACTGATCATCTTATCATATTCGTTTGCTACGGAATAATTTGAAGCCTCTTGTGAAGCCTGGTCAATTTGCTTATAAAGCTCAATTTTCTTTTCGGGATCTGTTTCGGCACGATGCTGCTCATAGAGATCGGCAATCTGATCCAGATTCTCTTTCTCCTTATTCCAATCTAAGGTTCCAATGTTACTGGTGCCTTTAAACACCATATGCTCCAGGTAATGAGCCAAACCGGTAGATTCATTAGGATCATAATTAGAACCTGCTCTTACGGCAATATAGGTCTGGATTTTGGGTTCGTCAAAATTTTGGCTAAGGTAAACCTTCAGGCCATTATCAAGAGTATATAACCTCAGTCCTGTAGGATCGTTAGTAACACTTTCATAGGTATAGCCATTGGCATCGGTTTGGGATTCGGTTTTGACTTCTTTTTGATTGGATTTACAGCCAGAAATGCTGATCGAAATAAAAAGAATCAAAATAAATTTCAGAGATTTCATATTCGAAATTGAATAAGTTGATTAATAAAAAAAGTTCATTAGCTAAGGTATTGCCAACGAACTAAAAACGTAAAGGTTTTGTATATATTTTAACAGCTTTAAGCCATTACCTCAGAAACTTTTTTGCCGATTTCAGCAGGAGAGTCTACCACGTGAATTCCGCATTCTCTTAAAACACGTTTTTTGGCCTGAGCTGTATCGTCGCTTCCTCCAACAATTGCACCTGCGTGTCCCATTGTCCTACCCGCCGGAGCTGTTTCTCCAGCGATAAAACCTACTATCGGTTTTGAACTGCCACTGTTTTTATACCAATTGGCTGCATCGGCTTCCAATTGACCACCTATCTCCCCGATCATAACCACGCATTCAGTTTCAGGGTCATTAATCAATAGTTCAACAGCTTCTTTAGTAGTTGTTCCTATAATAGGGTCTCCTCCTATTCCAATAGCGGTTGTTATTCCTAGGCCTTGCCTTACGACCTGGTCTGCCGCTTCATAGGTTAGAGTTCCGGATTTTGAAACAATGCCTACTTTCCCTTTCTTAAATACAAATCCGGGCATGATACCCACTTTTGCCTCTTCAGGAGTTATCACTCCAGGGCAATTTGGACCGATCAATCGACAGTTGTAATTTTTAAGATAGTTATAAGTCTTGATCATATCTGCTACTGGGATACCTTCAGTAATTGTAATAATTACTTTTATTCCGGCTTCAGCAGCTTCCATGATCGCATCGGCAGCAAAAGCTGGCGGTACAAAAATAATCGAGGTGTCGGCACCTAATTGATCCACCGCTTCCTTTACGGTATTGAAGACCGGTTTATCCAAATGAGTTTGTCCGCCTTTACCGGGAGTAACCCCTCCTACTACATTGGTACCATACTCAATCATCTGTCCGGCATGAAAGGTACCTTCAGATCCTGTAAAACCTTGAACTATAATCTTGGAATTTTTATTGACGAGAACACTCATATGATGGAATTATCAAATTTGATCGGCACAAAAGTAATCCATATTCGTCGAAATGTGAAAAGGATGGAAAACTATTTTCCCCTGAGCATTTCAAGAATCTCAGGAATTCTTTTAATAGCAGCAATTTCCTTATACTTTGAACGGAAATCATCTGCTGGTATTCCGAAATAATGTTTACCACCAGCTAGTGATTTACTCACACCTGATTTCGCAGAAAGAATAGCCTTTGAACCGATTGTCACACCACTGGTAATGCCAACCTGTCCCCAAATGGTAACATCATTCTCTATGATAGTGCATCCCGCGATACCAACCTGGGAGGCGATAAGGCATCTTTCACCAATGACCGTATCATGGCCTATCTGAACCTGATTATCAATTTTAGCACCCATTTTTATGGTCGTATCACCTGAAACTCCCCTGTCTATTGTGCAGGAAGCACCAATATCCACCTGGTCTTCAATGATAACTCTTCCTCCGGAAAGCAGACGATCATAGCCTTCAGGCCGCTTTTTATAGTAGAAGGCATTTGACCCGATAACCGAACCAGCATGGATGGTGACATTATCTCCAAGCACACAATCATCATATATGCTAACGTTGGAATGAATGACACAATTCTTACCAATTTTCACATTGTGGCCGATAAAACAATTCGGCTGGATAACAGTGCCCTCTCCTATTTGAGCCGATTCAGAAATCGCATTACTGGAAGCAACAAAAGGTTTGAAATGATCGGTAAGTTTATTAAAATCGCGAAAGGGATCATCTGAAATCAGCAAGGCTTTTCCTTTCGGACAATCAACGCTTTTATTTATTAATACTATTGTGGCAGCAGAATTTAATGCTTTGTCGTAATATTTCGGATGATCAACAAAAACGATGTCCCCTTGTTCTACGACATGGATTTCATTCATCCCAAGTATTTCAAAATCTTCCGGACCGTCGAATTCACAACTTAAGAATCCGGCTATTTCCTTCAATGAATATGGCCTTGGAAATTTCATTATTACTTAATTCGTTCCTTATAGGTGCCTTTTTCGGTTTCAACTTTGATCTTGTCTCCTTCATTTATAAAAAGAGGTACATTCACAATAGCGCCGGTTTCCACTGTTGCCGGTTTTGTAGCATTGGTAGCCGTATTCCCCTTAACTCCTGGTTCAGTATGAGTGACTTCAAGTACAACGCTAGATGGCATTTCTACCGAAAGTGGCATATTGTCTTCCGCATTGATTATAACAGTAACGACTTCACCTTCTTTTAATAATTCGGGAGCATCTAAAGTGCTTTTTTGAAGTTCGATTTGAGAGTAGTCTTCTGTATTCATAAAATGATAGGTGTCCACATCATTGTAGAGAAACTGAAATTTATGGGTCTCCACTCTAACATCATCTAT
>JABDPU010000313.1 GCA_013042625.1 Flavobacteriaceae bacterium
TAAAAGTGCCAGGGCATGATACATCTGATACCTTACTCCGGTTTGAAATGAATCCATAGCTTCAGATGGAATGATTGGCTTTAAACCATGCGCAGCAAAAGCACCTAAGACTACTGAAAGCAAGGCCAGGATTACAGCTGATATCAACACAATTTTATTCATAATTATTTTTGATTAAATCATTCAAATTACCTCAACATTTTACTACTTTCGCTAAAGAAATCAGTCGCAAAATTAGTTAACCTAAACCACTATGCGAAACATTCTTATCGTTGGTGCGGGAAAATCATCTTCTTATCTGGTAAAATACCTTCTTGATAAGGCTCCGCACGAAAGTCTCTCGGTAACCATCGGTGATATTAATACTGAAAATGTTAAGAAATTAATTGGTGACAGCAAGCACGCCAGGGCCATTCAATTGAACGTCTTTGACGATGAATCCAGGTCTCAGGCCATTAAAAATGCAGACATTGTTGTTTCTATGCTTCCTGCCAGATATCATTTTGAAGTCGCAAAGGATTGTGTAAAGTATGGCAAGCATCTGGTTACGGCTTCATATGTAAGCAAAGAAATGCGGGAATTGGATGATGAAGTTAAGAGCAAGGGGCTGGTTTTTATGAATGAAATCGGGGTTGATCCGGGAATCGATCATATGAGTGCCATGCAGGTGATTGATCGCATAAGAAAAGATGGCGGCAAGGTAATTTTATTCGAATCGTTCACCGGGGGGCTGGTTGCACCCGAAAGCGATAATAACCTTTGGAATTACAAATTCACCTGGAACCCGAGAAACGTAGTTGTTGCCGGACAAGGTGGTACTGCAAAATTTTTGCAGGAAGGCACTTATAAATATGTGCCCTATTACCGTTTGTTCCGACGGACAGAGTTTTTGGAAGTTGAGGGCTTCGGAAGGTTTGAAGCCTATCCTAATAGGGATTCCTTAAAATATCAGCATGAGTATGGCCTGAATAATGTAAAGACCCTGTATAGGGGCACCATGAGGCGCGTTGGCTATAGTCGAGCCTGGAATGTTTTTGTTCAGCTTGGCATGACAGATGATGGATATACCATGGAAGAAAGTGAGAATATGTCATATCGGGAATTCGTCAATTTATTCCTGCCATACAGTCCGACCGATTCTGTTGAACTGAAATTCAGGCATCAGCTAAATATTGATCAGGACGACATCATGTGGGACAAGTTTGAAGAGTTAGACCTATTCAGTTCTGATAAGAAAATTGGAATTAAGCAGGCCACACCGGCTCAGGCTCTTCAGAAGATACTGATGGATAGCTGGGCCCTGGATAGTGACGACAAGGATATGATCGTAATGTATCATATCTTCGGTTATGAGAAGGACGGCAAGAAATACCAAATAGATTCAACAATGGTTACCCTGGGAGAGGATCAAACCTATACTGCCATGGCGAAAACTGTTGGTCTTCCTGTTGCAATGGCCACTTTAGGCATTTTAAATGGTAAAATTCAGACTCCCGGAGTTCAAATACCTATAACACCAGAGATCTACGAGCCAATACTGGATGAACTCAAAGAATACGGTATTAAGTTTAATGAAGAGGATAAAAATTACCTTGGTTATAACCCGCTCAATATTTAATTAAACTAACAGATTGAAATCAAATCCGTAATTTAGCATTTCAATAGAAAAAATTAGCTAGTATGAAGGTTGTGAATCAGAATGTTCAAATAGACGGAATTGATAAGAAAATTCTCAGGGCATTAATGGCAGATGCCAGGACCCCTATTCTTGAAATAGCCAGAGGTGTTGGAGTCTCGGGTGCGGCAATTCATCAGCGATTGAGAAAACTTGAGAAGTCCGGTCTTTTAGCAGGTTCTAAATTCGTCATTAACCCAAGGATTCTTGGATTTACAACGATGGCTTTTGTTGGTATTTACCTGGACAAGGCCGCAAATAATCCCGATGCGGTTAAACAATTGAAGAGAATTCCTGAGGTATTGGAATGCCATTATACAACGGGCGACTGGAGTATTTTAATCAAGGTATTGTGCAAAGATAATGAGCACCTGATGCATA
>JABDPU010000316.1 GCA_013042625.1 Flavobacteriaceae bacterium
TTGAATTTTTAATACCAATTACGATTTTGGTGGTTGCGGTTTACAACATATTTTCTGCTTCAAATAGCCCAAAATATGAACGTATGGGCATTCTGTTCTTCTCGACTTTGTTTTTCGGACTAATTCATGGCCTTGGTTTTGCCCGGGAGTTTAAAATGTTTATCGGCCGAAGTGAAAGCAAACTTTTACCATTGATCGAGTTCGCACTTGGAATTGAAGTGGCACAGGTCATAATAGTTTTTGTGGTCCTGTTTCTTGGGTTTTTAGGAAGAACCGTATTCCGATTCTCCAGGCGCGACTGGATGATGGTTGTTTCTGCATTGGTGGTAGGAATGGTCATTCCAATGATCATAAATAGTGAGTTTCTCTCCTAAAAACTTTAAGATTTGCCCTGAAAGATTGGTAAAAATTTAACGGCACTGCCTTGTAATTGAAATAGGAAGGGATTATTTTCGTTAATCACACTGTAGAATCACCACTCAAATCAATGTCTGAAGAAAAGCAGCTGAAATATGACAGAGCCTATTTAAAAATGGCTTCAGAATGGGGAAAACTATCCTATTGTAAACGCAAACAGGTTGGTGCCATTATAGTTAAAGACCGAATGATAATTTCAGACGGATACAATGGAACACCATCGGGATTTGAGAATTTTTGCGAAGATGATGAAGGATATACGAAATGGTATGTATTACATGCAGAGGCCAACGCCATTTCTAAGGTAGCCTCATCAACGCAGTCCTGTCAGGGGTCAACATTGTATATCACCATGTCACCATGCAGGGAGTGCAGCAAACTTATACATCAGGCCGGAATAAAAAGAGTAGTCTACCAGGAACAGTATAAGGATGGAGAAGGCATTGGATTCCTGGAAAGAGCCGGCGTGAAAGTAAAAATGATTACTAATTTGGACTAATGAAGATTCAGAAGAAATTATGGCCTTTAATCATCGGCCTGGCCGTTTCAGCCGGAATATTTATCGGAGGCAGAATGAGTTTTACCGACACCTCCGACCGGTTGTTTACTTCTAATTCAAAGAAGGATAAGCTAAACCGGCTTATTGACTATATCGACTATGAGTATGTAGATGAGGTGAATACAGATAGTATTGTAGATGTTACCGTTAATAGCATACTTGATAATCTCGATCCTCACAGCACCTATATTCCTAAGGAAGATCTTCAACGGGTTACCGAAAATATGAAAGGAGATTTTGTTGGAATCGGTGTGAGCTTCTATACATATAATGACACGGTTACGGTAATTCGCCCTCTGGAAGGCGGACCGAGTATTAAGGCAGGTATCCGGGGAGGAGATCGTATCCTGATGGCCAACGGCGAACCTATCTACGGAAAGAACTGGAGCAATGAAGCAGTAGTAAATCGTCTGAAAGGGGAAAAGGGTAGCCGGATCAAGCTCACCATCTACAGGCCCGGTGAAGATGACTTGATGGAGTTCAAGATTAAAAGAAACGATGTTCCTATTAAAAGCGTCGATGCTTATTATATGTTGAATGACAACCTGGGATATATAAAAATCAACAGGTTTGCTGAATCTACCTACAACGAGTTTAAAGACGGGTTAGATGAACTTATTGATAAGGGAGCTACAGAACTTGTCCTGGATTTAAGAGATAACCCCGGAGGTTTTCTTGGCATAGCCGAACGGATTGCAGATGAATTCCTTGAAGACGACCGCTTAATTTTATTCACAAAAAACAAAAAAGGAAAAATTGAAAAGAGCTTTGCTTCAAGCAAAGGTGACTTTGAAGATGGCCAGGTTTATGTGCTGATCAATGAAAATTCAGCATCTGCAAGCGAGATTATTGCAGGAGCTCTTCAAGATAATGATAAAGGGACAATCGTTGGAAGACGATCCTATGGAAAGGGCCTTGTTCAACGGGAGATGGGTCTTGGTGATGGCAGTGCTGTAAGACTCACCATCTCTAGATATTATACGCCAACAGGGCGATCGATACAACGATCCTACAGCAATGGTAACCAGGACTATTTTGATGAGTATTACAGGCGAATTCAGAATGGTGAACTCTCAAATTCCAATAAGATTGAGGTAGATGATTCACTTAAATTCACAACACCTGGTGGAAAAATCGTTTACGGTGGAGGAGGTATCATTCCGGACATCTTTGTTCCTATCGATATGAAAATGAAAAATGAAACCATCAATCGGATCAGGGCGATGGGAATCATGAATTATTTTGTTTTTGAAGAATTAGATAAAAACCGGGAAGATTTTAAGGACTTTCAGCGAGATGAGTTCATTTCCAATTTTGAAGTGACCGATGCGGTGGTTAAGCGTTTCCAGGATTATGTTAACGAAAGGGCAAGATATAAAATGCCGTTTGCGGCCTACAAGGATGAGGTTAAATTGTATTTGAAAGCTACCCTTGCCGAACAACTTTTCGGCAGTTCAGCCTCGGTTGAGGTGCTGAATGGCAATGATAATATGATGGAAATGGTATTTGAGTTAGTGAACCAGCCTTAAATCTTGTCATGTACCTTGGTGTGAGCACCGCCATTCCATATAGTAAGTATATCTGTGGCCACATGTGCACCACTTCCTGAAGCTATGGCAAACTGACTTCTCCAGCCTGCTAAAGTTCCGGCAACATAAAGATCAGTATCGACCAGGTGATCGGTATTTTTAAGCCAGATTCTCTTTTTTTCTATTTTCGACCTTGGATGTGGTTCAATATATTTTTCGAGGCCGCGTATGCTAATTAATTCGGTATAGCCTACAGCCACAACCACAATCTTGGCTTGATAAGCTCCTTTGTTGGTGTTGACTTCAAAACCACCTTTTGAACGGGTTAATCCATTAACTTTTTCATTATCAATCTGCTCAATATGCGGATATAAGGATCTGAGTTGTTCCTTTCCCGATTCCAACACAGATTTTCCCGTGGTGCCAGGTTTTAGTCCGAGTACATTATTGAACAATGCTGAATTTAAATGGGAGGTTTTTTGATGTGCGATGATTCCGATGGATTTATCAGTTACATATTCTCGCTTATGGGCTGATCCCAGGACAAGGGCACAGGACATGCCTGCTGCTCCACCACCTATTATAAGGACATCAAATGTATTCACCTGCCTCTTTTCTTGCGATTAATCTGTTGCGATGTACGTAGTATTGCTAAGATAAGAAATGAACAGGCAGCAGCTATGGTTGTAATTACGGCAACTATGCTTTCAGATCCAAAAGGGTCATCAAGGTTGATCTTCATAAAATTGAAAATCACGAAGAATATCGCTACAGCCATTAAGAAATAAATCAAAACCCTCATAATAAAACTTTGATATTAGAAGTGAACAGCTTAACTGCAATCGCCAAAAGTACGACGCCAAAGATCTTTCTGATGATCCCGATACCGCTGGAACCGATGATATGTTCGATTTTGGATGAGGTCTTAAGCACGATATAAATAAAAATAACATTTATGATAACCGCAACCACGATATTTTCTGTTTTAAACTCAGCACGAAGAGAAAGTAATGTGGTTAAACTACCCGGCCCGGCTATCAATGGAAAAGCCAATGGAAAGATCGACGCCGTAGATGCAGTATTCTCATCATCCTTATATAAGGTGATTCCCAGGATCATTTCGAGGGCTATAAAAAATAGAATAAATGCACCAGCTACGGCAAATGAGTTCACATCAATGCCAATCAGGTTCAGAATACTCTTCCCCAGGAAAAGAAAGAGAATAAGAATCAGGCCGGCGATTATAGACGCTTTCTCGCTTTGAATATGGCCCACCTTCTTACGCAGATCGATTATAATGGGAATATTACCCACAATATCGATTACGGCAAAAAGAACCATAAAAGCTGTCAATATTTCTTTTAAATTGAACTCCATTAGTCGTGCTTAAAAAATTCCTGCAAAGGTCGATAATTAAATGTAAATCTTCATACATCTCGACTTAATTTTTACATTATTTAAGCACTGAAATTATGCATAGAATAAACTTATATTTGCATCATGTTTCAGCTCGGAAAAACCATTGTTTCTGAAGATATCATCGAAAAAGATTTTGTCTGTAACCTCAATGCGTGTAAGGGGGATTGCTGTGTTCATGGTGATGCCGGAGCACCATTAGAAAAGAAGGAAACCGAGATATTAAAAGAAATCTATCCGAACATCAAACCATTTTTAAGAAAAGAAGGCATTCGGGCCATAGAGCAGCAGGGTACTCATATCACAAAAGAAACCGGTGAGTTGGAAACACCTTTGGTAGAAGGAGAGGAATGTGCCTATGTTGTGTTTGATGACAAGGGAATTGCAATGTGCGGGATCGAGCAGGCTTATCTGCAGAAAAAAACAGAATGGCAAAAACCAATTTCCTGTCATTTGTACCCGGTCCGGGTTAAGGAGTATAGCTCATTTTCAGCCCTGAATTATCACAAATGGCATGTTTGTGATGCGGC
>JABDPU010000318.1 GCA_013042625.1 Flavobacteriaceae bacterium
GACTCAATAGCGCTCATCTGCAAATTCAATACTTACTTAGACAAATTTAGCATTCCATAATTAGATTAACAATTCTTTTATCAAAAAGTTGGAATAACCTTTGATCAATCTTAAACAATAAACTTAAGATGATCTTGTTAATGATGTTTGGTTATTGAATCCAATTTAATATTTTAGCAGTATAGAAAATATGCGATACGCCTCATTGCTCATATTGTTGATTCCCTTCATGGTTCTGTCCCAGAATCCTTATCCTCAGGATTACTTCAGAAAACCGCTTGATATTCCTCTCGTACTTTCAGGCACCTTTGCTGAGTTAAGATCCAATCATTTTCATTCGGGATTAGATATCAAAACACAACAAAGACAAGGATTAAAGGTCTATACGGCAGCAAAAGGCCATGTAAGCCGGATCAAAATTGCTCATGGTGGTTATGGCAAGGCACTGTATATCACCCATCCTAACGGCTACACTTCGGTTTATGCACACCTGCAGAAATTTGCACCGAAAATAGAGGAATACGTTAAAAAGCAGCAGTACGAACAAGAGTCTTACACTATTGAACTGTTTCCAAAAGCAGAGGAATTGAGGCTGGAAACTGATGAAGTGGTAGCTTACTCCGGAAACAGCGGAAGCTCAGGTGGACCGCATCTGCATTTTGAGATCAGGGATAAGCAGGAGCGTCCTATCAACCCTATGATGTTCGGAATTGATACTAAAGATACAAGAAAGCCCATGCTCCTCAGGGCCTTTGCCTATCCGATTGATGAATCCAGCCACGTCAATCAGACCAATAAACGTACTGAATTACGTTTGATACCAATTTCTAACGGTCAATACAAAGTTGAAGAGATTTCCGCTTATGGAAAAATAGGTTTTGGAGTTGTGAGCTATGATCAGCAAGACATGGCTCCAAACAAAAATGGTGTCAGTAATATCGAGACAACTTTCAACGGCAGTAACAGCCTGGAAATTGATTTCAAGCGCTTTTCGTTCGGAGAAACGAAACATTTGAACCGACTGGTTGATTACGGGTTCTGGAAGACCAGGAAATCGAGAATTCAAAAATTATTCATAGAAGCCAACAACCCTTTGAGCTTATACAAAAGGGCTGAAAACAATGGTTATGTCACTATAGAAGATGAAACTTCTTCAGTGTATAAAGTAAAAATAACAGATTACAAGGGTAATGAAACCTGGTTAACCATTCCTATCAGGGGTAAGTTAAGTGATGACATCGAGCCCAGGACCAAGCGAATTACAGAACATTTTATCCGGGTTAACCAGTTTAATGAATTGGAAAAAGATAATATCAGGGTGAGCTTTCCCAATAACACCTTTTATGATGATTTCTATATCGATTTTGATGTTCAGAATGACACCCTGAAATTGCATGAACCTATAATACCAGCGCAAAAGTACTTTTATATCAATTTCGATATTAGTCATTACAATGGACCTGATAAGGAAAAGTTGTATGTGGCCTCTGTTTCAAAATACGGCAAAACGTATTATACGCGATCCGAACTTAAAGGGAACATACTAACTGGAACTACCAAATCCCTCGGGACCTATACCCTCGCAATTGATGATGAAAAACCCACAATAAGACCAATAAATTTCAAAGAAGGCAAGTGGCTGAGCAAATACCGCTATTTGAAAGTTGAGATCGATGATAAAAACTCCGGAATAGATAGTTACAGGGCAACTATTAATGGGAAATGGATCCTGATGGAATATGATTACAAACGAAAATCTCTGGTCTATGATTTCAATGACAATGTTGTTCTCGACACCAAGAATATTTTAAAGATAATTGTTACCGATAAAACCGGAAATAGTTCTACATTTGAAGCAACCTTTTATCGCAAATAATCTTCGGTCTTGAAATTTCAACATTTCATTTGTTGCTTGGTTTTCATTCTTCTTCCATTCGTGGGCTTCACACAAACTGCAATTCTTCAAGGTGTTATTTTAGATGAACTTAAACAACCCATTGAGGATGTCAACATCAAAAGCGGGAACCTGGGTACCACTTCAAATGAAAACGGCTTTTATAGTCTCAGGATACCAGCCAACGAAGAATTAACTGTTATTTTTTCTCACATCAATCACAAGAATATTACGGCCACTTTTAACCTTAAGAATGGTGAGATTTTTGAGTTCAATCCAGTCATGAGTCTGGAAGTTGAGCAAATTGCCACCGTAATTGTAAGAGGAAATCAAAGAAAACGGGTTGAGGGTATTACAACTATCGATCCCGAAATAGTACGAACGATCAAAGGGGCGCAACCAGGTGTCGAAAACCTTCTGAAAACTCTCCCCGGAGTTAGTATTTCCAATGAATTGAGTACGCAGTATTCCGTTCGTGGTGGTAACTTCGATGAAAACCTGGTTTATGTAAATGAAATTGAAGTTTACCGTCCGTTCCTGATCAGGTCGGGACAACAGGAAGGACTTAGCTTTGTCAATACCGATCTTGTTAGAAACGTCGATTTTTCAGCTGGTGGTTTCCAGGCCAAATATGGGGATAAACTGTCATCGGTTCTTGATATCACCTACAGGACTCCCATTAAATTTGGAGTGCGTGCCGATCTCAACCTGTTGGGAGGCAGCCTTTCGGCTGAAACAGTATCTAAGGATTCTAAATTTTCAGGTATCCTCGGATTGCGTTACCGGGATAACACTCTGCTGGTGGATGCCCGGCAAACCGAAACCAATTACGATCCGACCTTTGCCGATGCCCAGGCCTTTCTAACCTATAAATTCACGGATCGGTTCCACCTGAGTTTCCTGGGGAATGCATCAATCAATACCTATGAATATGAACCTCAGACGAGGCAGACAAATTTTGGAACGATCGATAATCCATTGGCCTTATTGGTATTTTACGATGGACAGGAAAAGGATGCTTATCAGACTTTATTCGGAGCACTGAAAGCGAATTTTTATGTCAACGATAACCTGACCTTAAAACTGATCGGTTCAACCTATCATACTACGGAAGAAGAATACTTCGATATCCTGGCGCAATACAGGTTGGGTGAGGTAAACAGTAATATCGGAGATGAAAACCTTGGCGAAGTCGAATTCAGTGAAGGTATCGGATCTCAATTGAATCATGCCAGAAACGATCTTGATGCGCTGATCGCAAATCTTGAACATAAAGGTTATTATGATATCAATGATAATAATTTTGAATGGTCTGTTAAATATACCCATGAAGATATAAGGGATAGACTGGTTGAATGGGAAGTGATTGATTCGGCGGGTTTTTCCATTAATCCTCCCAGTATTGATGCCTTTAATGAACAACCATATTCAGCCTATGAAGGTCCGCTTGTCCCCTTCCAGAACATCAGGTCAACCAATATGACAAAAATCGACCGCGTGCAGGCCTATGCCCAATGGAGTAAGCGCAATGAACTGGGAAGCAGTGATGTGTTTTATAATGCTGGTGTAAGGATACATAATTGGACCGTAAGCGGTGAAGGACTGGAGTCGTCTACTCAAACTGTGGTAAGTCCGAGAGTTCAATTCGCAATAAAACCCGACTGGAAAAACGACATGTTATTCAGGATTGGGGGCGGATTATACTATCAGCCTCCCTTTTACAGGGAATTGAGAGATTCCTCGGGTATAGTAAATCCCGACACAAAAGCGCAGCAATCCATACATGTGGTAGTTGGGAATGAGTATAGCTTTGAAATGTGGGAAAGACCATTTAAACTCATTTCTGAAGCTTATTATAAGAAGCTCAACGATGTGAATCCATATACAGTGGAAAATGTTCGTATAAGGTACAGGGCTAAAAATATTGCTGAAGCCTATGCTTATGGGCTCGACCTCAGGCTTAATGGCGAATTCGTTCCCGGAACAGAGTCATGGTTCAGCTTTGGTTATCTCAAAACCGAGGAGAATATCAATAATCGGGGATATATTTCAAGGCCGACCGATCAGAGATTAAAGTTCGGGATTCTTTTCCAAGACTATGTTCCGAGCATACCTGATCTTAAGATGTACCTCAACCTGGTATACCAGACGGGAGTTCCCGGAGGATCGCCCAGTTATGCCGATCCTTATGATTTCCAGAACAGGCTTCCTGATTACAAACGAGCAGACCTTGGTGTTTCCTATGTGCTGGTAGACCCGAATAAAACTTACCGTGCGAAGTGGAAACAGAAATTCCAGGAGTTTGCGGTTGGGGTTGAAATCTTCAATATGTTTGATGTCCAGAATTCCATTACCAATACCTGGGTAAGAGATGTCTATAGCAAACGCCAATACGCTATACCCAACTTCCTGACACCGCGTGTGTTTAATATTCGTATGAACATGCGATTTTAATTAACATGATCTCCGGTCAAGCATACAAACTGGTCGAGACTTTGGGATTAGAACCGCATCCTGAAGGTGGCTTCTTCAGAGAAACTTACAGGAGTGATGATTTCATCAAAGGGGAACATTTAAGCAATAAATACAATGGAATCCGTAATTTTTCAACGGCTATATATTACCTGTTGACCGCAGATACCTTTTCGGCCTTCCACCGGATTCACCAGGATGAAGTCTGGCATTTTTATGAAGGCTCCGGGCTGATAATACATGAGATTGACCCTGCAGGTCGATATACAAAAACAGTCGTAGGATCAAATATTGAAAATGCTGAAGTCTTTCAATATGTTGTTAAAGGCGGAAACTATTTTGCGGTTGAGTTAATGGATGGTAACGACTACGGGCTAGCAGGATGTACGGTAGCTCCGGGATTTGATTTCGTCGATTTTGACATGCCGGGAAGATCCCTGCTTCTGGAAAAATTCGCTCAACATGAAGGCTTAATTACAAGATTAACACGCGCCTGATCAGGCTTCCACAGAAATAAGTTCTTTAAGGATTCCGACAACATAATCGACTTCCTTCTTTGTATTGAATATTCCGAAGCTAAATCGAATGGAAGGTTTATTCAGGTCTGCATCAGATAAAATCTCTGCTAAAACGTGTGAGCCCTTATCGCTTCCACTTTGGCAGGCACTTCCCTTAGAACAGGCAATCCCTTTCAAATCAAGCTGAAATAAAAACATAGCTGCTTTATCTTCCGGCACAGGTAAACATACATTAACCAGGGTATAGGTTCCCAATTCCCTGTCAGCTGAACAACCATTGAACTTTACTCCCGGGATCTCGGCTTTAAGGCGATGGATAAAATGAAATTTCAATCCTTCAATATGCGCTTTATCTGAATCCATGTTCTCATATGCATATTTCAGTGATTCCGCCAGGCCAACAATATTATGAACACATTCGGTTCCGGCTCTAAGGCCTCGCTCCTGCTCACCTCCAATAATCAGCGGCTTTAATCCAGATGATTTCCTGATAAACGAGAATCCCACGCCTTTCGGACCATGAAATTTATGAGCACTGGCGGCAAAGAAATCAATAGGAATATCCTGAACATCAATATGAAAATGTCCAACCGACTGGACGCAATCGCTATGGAATAAAGCATTCTTCTTTTTACAAATATCCGCTGCCTTTTTCAGGTCCAGCAAATTTCCAACTTCGTTATTGACATGCATTAAACTCACCAGTGTCTTCTCATTCTCCTGAATCAAATCCTCAAGGTTTTTTAGGTCAATCACTCCATTATCCTCTAAATTCACGAAGCTCAGCTTTATGTCAAATTCAGAAGCTAAAGAATCGGCCGTATGCAATATGGCATGATGCTCAATTCTGGAAGTAATGATGTGTCTGACACCAAGATCCTTTACAGAACTTCTCATGGCCAGATTATCGGCTTCCGTTCCCCCCGAGGTAAAAATAATCTCCCCCGGATGGGCATTAAAATGAGCAGCAATTTCTTTTCTTGAATTTTCAACTAATGATTTAGATGATCTACCATAACTATGTGAAGAAGAAGGATTACCAAATTCATTTTTTAAAACATTAGCCATAGCTTCCACCACTTCTGGCCGAATTGGAGTTGTCGCTGAGTTATCAAAATAAACCGGATCCATTTTAAACTGTAATTGTCAGGCTAAATTAGTTCAAATAAAATTATTATCGGCAAGCGTCGTTATAAATAACAATTCCATTATTTTTGCTCAAAACCGAACCGATGTCGAGATTTAAATATGTCATTCTACTCTTACTTCTTTTGAATTTATCCTGTGATGATGGCGACATTATTGAAGTCAACCTCGATTTCGACCAGGTACTTGAGCGTTGTGGTGATGAAGATGCCGATAACTATGTGATCTATGATATCAAAGACGATTCGAATGAGAGCTTGACCTTGTTATTTCCTGTAACTGTTGCCAACACAGCGATCTTCAACCCGGAAACCTCACCCACTGAAGGTAGTTTTAATATCAACGGAACAAGTGTTCGCTTTAATTATCGGACATATGACGGAGATCCAAGCGGACTCATATGCCAGGACATTCCCTCTTCCGAAGTGACTATTGTAGAGGACTATGAAGCCACAAGTGGGTCAGTTAATTATATTTCCACATTTGTTGACGATGACAACGACACTGTTCCTTCGGCCTTAGAAGATATTAATGGTAATGGCGATCTGGAAGATGATGATACAGACGGGGATGGCATTCCGAATTATAAGGATCAGGATGATGATAATGACAATGTTCCGACTCGAAATGAAAATCCGGATCCAAACCTCGATGGGGATTTAAGCGATGCACAGAATACCGACGGAACCGATGAACCGGATTACCTCGATACCGATGACGATAACGATGGTGTGATTACTCGCTATGAAGATGAAAACATGGACGGCGACCTGTTTAATGATTTTCTGGTAGGCGCAACGAGTCCGCGATTCCTCGATCCGGACACGGCTGACACCTTCGTCTATGATGTTCTGAATTCGAATTCATTTACAAGAACGGTTTCTGTTCTTTTTACAGTCCTGAATATCGATATTGAAATTTTGAGTGCAGACAGTCTGGAATTAGGGACTTTTCAACAAATAATCACCTTTTAAG
>JABDPU010000319.1 GCA_013042625.1 Flavobacteriaceae bacterium
ACCCCGCCTATAAGATACTTGTGTTCCGGAAATCTGAGGGTGGTGTGCACAATTCCCTTCCATAGCAAAAACAAAGGCATTGGTTTTAGCTGGTATTCCTTTATGATAAACGCCCGGCCCATTTCAATAGACTGGCTCATCATTTTATGTAATTCGGGTTCAAACCTGAACAGATCCTGAAGATAAAAACCATTGATCCCATGTTGTTCATAAATCTTAGAACCCAAACCCATACGATAGGCTCCTGCGATTACCTTTTTATCTGTATCCCATAAGAACATATGATGATAATAGCGATCGAATTTATCGAGATCAATCGACTGGTTTGTGCCTTCTCCTACCTCTCTGAAGGTAATCTCACGCAACCTGCCAATTTCACGGAGTATATGTGGTATTTCACTGGCCGGACTTAAATACACCTCGTAGTTCTTGCTTTTGAGTAAGCGCATGTCCCTGCTTCTTATAGCGTCGATCTCACTATTCATTATTTCAGGACTAACCGGAGTTATAATTCTTTTAGGTGCTTTCGGAACTTTGAGGCTTGAAGAGATATTTTTCAGAATTTTTTCCTTCGGCTCGAAGAAATTGGAGAGCATATAGGTTTTCCGTCTTATAAATTCGGAGAAATCTTCTAAGGATTCGTGTTCCCTCTGATCATTAACAGAGATTGGCCTACCAATTCTAACCCTTATCACCCGGTGTTTTTGCGTCAGCAATTCGGAGGGTAGTTTTGCAGTTCTAAGCGTGTCGCTGATTTTTGATAAACTGTAAAACAACCTGCTGTTCTTGGCATGAAAATAAATAGGTACAACAGGAACTTCGGCCTTCTTTACTAACTTCATCGCTGCTTCCTCCCAGGGACGGTCTACAACCAGTTTGCCGTCTTTGTAGGTCGAAACCTCGCCTGCAGGAAATATGCCAAGTGGATGGCCTTCTCTTAAATGCAGGATGGCATTTTTAAAGCCGGTTATACTCGACTTAACGTCCTTGCGATCATCAAAGGGGTTCACAGGCATGATATAAGGCTTCAGGGGCTCAATACGATGCAACAGGAAATTTGCGATAATCTTAAAATCCTTTCGCTGCTCCAGCATCAGTTTAAGAAGAAGAATACCATCAATACCACCTAGAGGATGATTAGAAACACTAATATAAGCACCTTCTTTGGGTAAACGTTTGAGGTCTTCCTGAGGAATCTCAAAACGTATTTGGAATTCATCAAGGATGCTGTTTAGAAATTCCAGATCATCTAAATGTTTATTCCGGTCATAAATTCTGTTTAATGTTGAGATATTCAGGACCTTCATTAATAACCATCCGAAGAAGGTACCGATAAACCCATATTTATCGGCATTTATAACTTTGGCTACTTCTTTGGCGGTGACTAATCCCATTCAGTTTGCTATTACGAGAAAGTTAAATTTAGTAAATGTTTATTTAGTGACTATTTGAACCGTTTCAGGGGTGAGCTGTTTCAGTAAAACTGTTTTTTCATTCTCTATGCTTTCAATGGCCTCCTGATTATAATGCCTGATGGTGTACAATGAAACCTCCTTAATACATTCAACCTTGAATTTTGCTTTAAGCATAAGAAGTAACTCATCCAGACGCCCATAAAGGTCATCAACACATACAGAAAAACTGATAGCTGAATTTTGAATAACATCGACCTTCATTTTGTATTTGGATAGCAAACTGAAAATATAAGAAATATTGTCTTCAACGATATAGGAAAAATCCAAGGAAGACAGGGAAATCAGTACCTGTTGTTTTTTAACAATGTAACAGGGTATTTCAGGCTCTATCTTAATACCTTTACCAACACGTGTTCCTTCCGATTCCGGTTCCAAAAACGATTTCACGAACAAGGGTATCTCTTTTCTCTGCAATGGTTGCAGCGTTTTGGGGTGAATGACCGATGCACCGTAGAATGCTAATTCAATTGCCTCCCTGTAAGAGATACAGTTTATCAGTTTCGCATTTTCGAAATAACGGGGATCTGCACTCAGCACGCCGGGTACATCTTTCCAGATGGTTACCTTCTTCGCACCTAAAGCATAGGCGAAGATGGCAGCGGTGTAATCACTTCCTTCCCGGCCCAATGTTGTTGTGAAATTGTTGGAATCACTACCCAGGAAACCCTGGATAATATTGAGCTGATCTTTTACGACCCTGTTGTTGATATTTCTTGTGGTCCGATCCCAATCAACCCTGGCGTGCCGGTAATAATTATCGGTTTTAATCAGGTTCCGAACATCCACCCAATGATTGTTAATCCCGACATTGTTCAGGTATGTGCTGATAATTTTTGTTGAGATCAACTCTCCATATCCCACCACCTGGTCATAAACGAAGTTATAATCGGGTGATCGATTATGATCGAGGAAGTACTCCAGTTCCTCAAAAAGACGACCAATTACCGAAAACACCTCATGTTCCCTTTCGGTTTGAGCAGACTCAAAAAGATCGAGTAAAATGGCATTATGAAATTTCTTTACTTCCTGAAGTGAGCTTTTCAATTCCTTTTTATTATCAAAGAAATTGCCAACAACTTTTTCCAGGGCGTTAGTTGTTTTACCCATTGCAGATACAACGATCAGCGAATCCTTAGTCCCTATGCTATCAATAACCTTAACAAGGTTCCTGACACCATCGGCATCTTTTATAGAGGCTCCTCCAAATTTGTGAATCTGCATTATTCTATTCTTGAAATATAATTTTTTATTCCCATCTCATCTAATTGAACGACATCCCAATCGTCAAGGACCACTGCCCCTTTTCTCTTATAGAAATCGATAGCGGTTTGATTCCAGTCTAATACCACCCAACTGATACGCTTAACACCAAGTTCAAAACCGTATTTAACCACCTCGTCAAGTAAGCGTGTTCCAATGCCCCGGCCTCTCGCTTCTTGCCGGATTATGAGATCTTCAAGGTGGAGCACCTTTCCTTTCCATGTGGAATAACGCATATATATAAACGCCATCCCAAGTATTTGATTGTCATCTTCGGCAACGAAGCATTCGAAAGCAGGCGGATTGGTAAATCCGTCTTTCTTAAGCTTGTCCACAGTTACTTCAACAGCATCAGGTTCTCGCTCAAAACGGGCCAATTCCCTGATGAGTTCCAGAACGGCTGACATGTCATTAATGGTTGCTTTTCTTATGTTCATTTGAGAGAAATACCGACGCAGCTTCAAATATAAATCAAACTGTAAATTAATAGCTATAAAACTTTTACGAAAACGTTGTAGTTTGTCTAAAAGTGCGATCTTTGTAGTGTCTAACCCCACCTGATTATGTCTCAAAAAAACCAAACTCTCGGTGAATTCATTATCGAAAACCAGGCAGAATTTAAATACTCATCCGGGGAACTGTCCAGGCTGATTAATTCCATTCGTCTTGCCGCTAAAGTTGTGAACCATGAGGTGAATAAGGCTGGCCTTGTTGATATCATTGGTGCTGCCGGAGATATCAATGCGCAGGGAGAAGATCAGCAGAAGCTGGATGTCTATGCCAATATTAAATTCATTCAGACCATGACCAAGAGAAATATTGTTTGTGGTATTGCCAGTGAAGAAGAAGACGATTTTGTTTCGATAAACAGTCAGGATGAACAAAATCAAAATAAGTATGTGGTGTTGATCGATCCACTTGATGGGTCTTCAAACATAGATGTCAATGTTTCTGTGGGAACTATTTTTTCTATTTACAGAAGGGTAACACCAGTCGGTACGCCTGTAACTATTGAGGACTTTCTTCAAAAGGGCGATGCGCAGGTGGCAGCTGGGTATATTATTTATGGTACCTCAACCATGCTTGTCTATACAACCGGTCATGGTGTTAATGGTTTTACCCTTAATCCGGCAATTGGAACATTTTATTTGTCTCATCCGGAAATGACTTTCCCCGAATCCGGAACAATTTATTCGGTAAATGAAGGAAATTATATTCATTTCCCACTGGGTGTCAAGAAGTATATCAAATATTGCCAGGAAGAAGAGGAGGACAGGCCTTATACTTCCCGGTATATCGGGTCTCTGGTATCAGATTTTCACAGAAACATGATAAAAGGCGGTATTTATATGTATCCCCAAAGTTCTAAATACCCTAACGGAAAGCTCAGATTACTCTATGAATGCAACCCCATGGCATTCCTGGCAGAGCAGGCCGGAGCCATGGCTAGTGATGGCTTCAGGCGAATCATGGAAATTCAGCCGGAAGAGTTGCATCAAAGGGTTCCTTTTTTCTGTGGAAGTCGTAAAATGGTGCAGATGGTCGAGAAATTTATGAATGCATCGGTCTGATTGCCAGTAATTTAGTATTTATTCTAACTTAGACTTCAATTAATTTTAATGTCCCAAATTATGAGTCGAGTTAAGTTAGACAAACCGAACATGAATGGTGTGCGTTCTGAAAATGCATCGAAAATTGACATTATCAAGTAATTGCTATTCGGAGACGCAATCAATGAATACGATTCCGAATTTCAGGCCTTAAAGTAAGATATTCTTCGTAAAAGAAAAGAGCTTGAATCCCTGATCAAAATAGTAAGAGAAGATCTCGCAAATGATCTGGATAAAAAACTGGCAGGCCTTGAGAATAACCTCACCAAAAAAGTAGATAGGTCAGTAGTTAACCTCCAGGCTTTTTCTGTTACGAATCAAAAGGATACACTAGGGCCTGCTATCACTGAAAACCTTCGTGCTGAGATCAAGAATTCACAGGATGAGGTTGTAGTGGCACTCTATCCCATTATGGGTAAAATGATCAAAAAGTAAATCCAGAATGAGATCAGTATGTTGGTAGATCGTATTAATACCAATGTGAAACGAACTTTCTTTTTCCAGGGTATTAAACGAGTTCTTAAATCCGGGCTTAGCCAGAACAAAGAAGCTTAACTGATCTCAATGATCAATGCTCTGCTGCATTAAGAAAGCGAATCCCGACTAGTGATTCATGGTTCTTATACCATCAATAAAATTATCCAGGTCGACATCTTCTTTTACCAGTCTTAATGCCTTGTCTACAATATATCCAACGTTAACAGTTGAAAAGCCTAAACCCACAGCCATTTTGGTGAGAAGCTTGATCTCATCTTCCCTGTCAATATGGTCAACATGCACCATTCTGGCCAGGTCGTAAAGACGCTCTATCCTGTAATTAAAAGAGATCGGCGGATTGATAGGATGCGATTTATAATTCTTAAGTATGGATTTATAATCTTCCGGAGAAATATCCAGGTTCAGCGCAAGCCTGTCAAGGAATTTCTTTTCGGAATCTGTAATCACATCATCTTCCATCGCAACGCGCACAATTGCCGCGAAATGGTCTTGGTTACGACCTCGGAAACCGGTATCAAATAAATCTGAAATCGACATAAAAGAAGTTGAATTTTACTGTTGCAAACGTACATATTTTTTTCCATTTTTTAATTGAATCATTGAATTAAAATACCCGGAATTGGTTATCGTTTCCCCCATCTTTTTAAAACGGCCTTCACCCATTTTTCAATTAATTCTTTAAACGCAGTTCACTTGGCAATCTGAAGTCCAAAACTCTTATATTTGCCTCAAATTTTTACGGTTTGAGTAAAACCCGAATTGCACAGGCCTATTTACAATCTCTGTCAACACAGAAATTGCGGCAATCTATTGCCCATTCCGAAGGAAAGACACTTGTAGACGGCCTGGTTGGATCGTCCTTGTCCTTTGTTATCTCTTCAGCTTTTAAGAATTCAGAAAAGCCATTCCTCCTCGTAATGAACGATAAGGAAGAGGCTGCTTATTTCCTGAATGATCTCGAACAACTCATTAACGATAAGGATGTATTATTCTATCCCGGAAGTTATAGAAGGCCATACCAGATCGAGGAAACCGATAATGCCAATGTTCTTTTAAGAGCCGAGGTGCTTAACCGGATCAATTCAAGAAAAAAACCGGCGCTAATCGTTACCTATCCCGATGCCTTATTCGAGAAAGTTGTGACCAGGCGCGAACTCGAAAAAAACACCCTGAAGATTTCTGTTGGCGATCTGCTATCTCTTGATTTTGTTAATGAAATCATGTTTTCATACCAGTTCAACCGGGTCGATTTTGTTACTGAACCCGGAGAATTCTCAGTAAGAGGAGGAATACTGGATGTTTTTTCGTTCAGCCATGACGAACCCTATCGGATTGAGTTTTTTGGAGATGAAGTAGATAGTATACGGACATTCGATGTGGAAACCCAGTTGTCGGTTGAACAGGTCAGGAAGATTAACATTATGCCCAATGTGGCCAATAAATTTCTTGAAGAGAAACGTCAGAGCTTTTTAAATTATCTGCCGGCTAAAACTGTTGTTCTTGCCAATAACATGAACCTGCTTCTTGATCGGGTCGACCTGCTTTTTGAAAAGGCACAGGAGGCATTCAAAAACCTGACTACAGAATTAAAACACGGTAAACCCGGGGAACTGTTTTGCGATGGTGATGAATTGAAAAAAATATTTTCTGAAAGGAACCTGGTCGAATTCAATGATTCAGGTCT
>JABDPU010000322.1 GCA_013042625.1 Flavobacteriaceae bacterium
AAGAGATGGAAAGATTTGCTCGATAAAATGGGTCTCCCTGAAAATCAGAAGTATCAAGTCGAGTAAATCAGATTACATAATGAATTCATTTTTAAATCATTAACTTAGGGAATACAATTCTTTCACTATGAATTTAAAATCGGACTGTACATGTACCTGTTCATCATGCCAGCAAGGTGATTGCACACATTGCGTTTGCATGAATTGCAATTGTGAAGGTTGTATATGTAGTAAATAAACTGTTTAGTCCTTAATCCCGGGCTGCTTTAACTGCCAATTGTTTTTTTCCTTTTCGGCATCGACCATGGCTTTGACCTCCTGTAAAAGCCGCTTGGCATCGTAAATGATTCCGTCCTTGATGGTATATTTCACTCCACCTACACGAACAACTTCATTATCCTCGGTAAGCTTTACGGCACCGGTTCCGTATAAGGCTTTTAAATTCACCAATGGATTTTCTTCAACAATAACAAAATCGGCTAATTTGCCAATCTGTATGCTGCCTAATTTATCATCCCATCCCAATGCTTCCGCACCGTTAAGAGTTGCAGCACGAATCACTTCCAAAGGATGAAAGCCCGCTTCTCTCAACAACTCCATTTCTCGTATGTAAGCAAAGCCATAGAGTTGGTAAATAAAACCTGAATCCGATCCTGTTGTAACGCGCCCACCACGGTTCTTATACTCATTAACAAAGGTCATCCAGAGCTTAAAATTGTGTTTCCATTCAATTTCCTGCTCCGTTCCCCAATAATGCCAGTAACTGCCATGACTGATCTTACTCGGTTCATAGAATTTCCATAAAGACGGAAGCGTATAATCCTCATGCCATTCCGCTCGTCTTGCCCTATGCAGGTCTCTACTGGCCTCATAGATATTGAAAGTTGGGTCAAGTGTGAAATCCAATTCCAATAATTCATTCATCACGGCATTCCAATGATCAGAATAAGGCTCTGCAGCCTGTTTCCATAATTTTCCGGCCTCTTCAAAACGATGCTGCTCATTTTGGTAGTTATAATCCAGTGGATAATCCTGGACTGTCCGATCGTCAAACAAGGCTTCCGGCAATCCGTACCAATGTTCCATTGAAGTTAATCCGGCTCTTGCCGAATGCAGCACATTCCATCGCGCTACACTTAGCTGAGCATGATGACATGCCGATCCAAGGCCTAACTTTTTATTCTCATCCAGCGCAGCAGCCATAATCTGGGGTTCAGCCCCAAAAAACTTGATGCCATCTGCGCCTTTTTTCGCATTTTGTCTCACCCATTCTCTTGCCATTTCTGGCGTGCTGATGGGTTCATCGCTACCACTTCCAAATCCGGTATACTCAAAAATACGAGGTGCGACAATCTCATTTGCAGCACTCTGACGCTTTAACTCCAGGGCATTTCTTCCACTGGGTTGCCTAACGGTTGTCACGCCATGTGCCATCCACAACCTGAATACATAATCCGGTTCAGCGCCTTGAGCCCGACCTCCGATATGTCCGTGCATATCGATAAAACCAGGTAATAAATACATGCCGCTGGCATCTAATTCTCTTCCGCCTTCCTTTAACTTCGGACGCCGTTCTTCGTTGATTTCCACTCCGGGATACCCAACAACTTGAATACGTTTAATCACATTGTTCTCGACCACAATATCTATCGGACCCCTTGGAGGCGACCCATCACCATTGATAAGCGTAACGCCTCTTATGATCAATTGCGAATAGGGCCCTTCACCACTATAATCGGCTTGGGCAAATGAAACACTAACTAAACTCAGGGCAATGAGGAAATGGAAAATTTTCATATTTATCTTGGTCTTGGAATTGAAATTTGACTACCTAGGAAAAGAGAGTTTATAAATAATCTGTTCGTGCCATACCAGGCTCCCCTGAAATTCGGGTTGTCGGCAAATAACACTGCTCTTCCCCTGCCCATCGGACTTACAATAAGTGAAGCGGACGGTTTTAGGAAGATGTCTAAATTCTTTTCAGATATAAAGCCATCGATATGAGGCTTATCTGTATATTTTGCCACGGTAGCGTATGCATTTTTACTCGGAGCAATAAAGACATTGTTGTTTTTATATACCGGTAATTTGTCAGACCGGTAACCAAAGCCCAATGGATGTGTGATATCGAGATCTACTTCAAAAATAGCCCCTCCTACTCGCTCACGGCCCAGATGTTCTGAGGCATCAACATAAGGCAAGCGTTTCGTCACCTTAGTACTGTCTTTACTTTTCGGTTTTTTAGTAAGTTTTTCTTTGACGAGTTTCTTATTAATCGCCCATTGAGACGCCCGTCCTATGGTCACCAGGGTATTCCCTTTTGAAGCCCAATTAGAGAGGCGTTTCACCTGCATCGAATCTAACTGTGAATAACTGCCAGAGACCATCACCAGGGTATTGTATTTGTCAAGGTTTGCATTTCTGAATGAACGCATCTGAATTTTACTCACAGGCATATGTACGCGAGTATCAAGTAAATGCCACACTTCACCGGCTTCATAAGAACTCACCCCATCACCGATTAGTAATGCCACCTTAGGTTTTTTCACTGCCCGGAAATTATTGCTACCAAGGTCAATTCCCGAATTGCTGAATCCGGTTTTTGTTCCGAAGATGGGTACATTAAATTTAGCCTTTGCCTCATTTACAATTTTTAGCACCTCCTCCGGACTTTCATTCTGAAGGCTCACTGGGATGAGTACACTTCCATAATTAAAAGACTTTAATCCAGCAGTGGTCATCACGGAAAAGGGTTTAAAGGCCACCTCAACTTTTAGCCCCTTAGATTGCATATAGTATAAAGCAGATGGGGCGTAATAATCATCCCAATCTAAAATATAACTATAGCTGCTTTTCGGAACTGGCACCACCTCTGATTTATCTATTGATGCCAGGGGCTCACCACTGGTATTAAATCGGGATAGCCCTTTGTATTTCAGATTATAGAAATTAGCAACACTCCATGCCGAGGCATCATAAAATACAGAATCGGAGTATTGGCGATAAGTTTCAAACATCGTTTGAACCATTCTTCGTTGAGGTTGCTTTAGAGGAACGACGTACTTGTTATCTCTTTTATAAACATCGATCTTATGCTTCAGAAGAAAATCTACAAAAGCTCTGTTCCTGTTCATGTCATAGGCATCACCAAATTCATAAGCGGCATAACCGGATGGTGCTCCTACATTTATCGCCGATTTAAAAAAGTCTTGTTGGTACTCTCTGAGCGTACCTTTGTTTTCAACTGCCGCTTTTACTGTAGCAATACTTGACTTATACTGATTCCTGATAGTAAAGGGAAAGGAGATGGTGCCATAATGGGTTTCCTGCAGATGTCCTCTTGAACTGGCCTGTTCAAATAAAAGGGCCAATGCTCCCTGAAGGTCGGGATAGGACGAACCATAACCAGGGTAAGTTCCATCAAATGATTCTTTGGTATAATACAAGGAACCAATATCATCAAGCGCTTCAACAAAATAAGTGGCGAAAATGTCATTAAGGGTGGTATAGTTTTCCTTGGGCATGATAGGATCTTTCGACCCTATTGGCTTCATCGGTTCGAAGAAATAATGGCTTCGAGTGCCCATCTCATGAAAATCTGTTACCACATTCGGATACCATTTATGATACCAGTTGAGTTTTCCCTGGCTCTCCGGATGAACGGCCAATAGCCAGTCCCTGTTCAGGTCGAACCAGTAATGATTGGTTCTTCCCCTTGGCCAGGCTTCATTATGTTCGGCATCAGATCCGTCAGAAACCAGCTGGTTCGCCTTAAACTGATTGGCCCATTGTGTATGACGATCCCGACCGTCGGGATTGATGGTTGGGTCGATAAATATTATTGCATTGTTCAGATAGTTCATAACCTCTGAACTGTTGGAAGCCACCATGGTATATGCCGTCAGCATCGCTGCTTCTGAAGAAGAAGGCTCATTACCATGAACATTATAACCGAGTTGAACAAAAATGGGAACGTCATTGTAATTCGTCGGATTGTCATTAGGATCGACAAATCGCAAATGATCCCGCTTTATATTTTCCAGGTTGCTGAGGTTTTCGGGAGTTGAAACCGTTAACATGACCAGTTTACGCTTTTCATGGGTTTTACCATAGATCTCAATGGAAGCGCGGTCTGAAAGCTCCGCCAGTTTCTCCAGATATGCCACGATCAAATCATGCCTTGTATGTTGATGGCCTATTGGATAGCCAAGGAATTCCTCAGGGCTTGGAATGTTGGAATCGAACGGTGCTTTGTCTTTGAAAAAATAGTCTTGTGCGCTGAGTGGAATCGAGATCAAAAAAAGTAAAGTGACCGCAATTCTTCGGAAAGGAAAATGTTTCATTATTCGGCATTGGTTAGTTACCGACTAAAATTAATGAATTAATAGAGAATAGTTAAAAAAAGAGGTTGCTATTTTGGAGCGATCGACTGCTCATTGAACAGTTTTAACTGAATCTTATTTCTCTCCTTATATAGGCGGTACATTTTAATTTCCTTGGTTTGGTTCGCTTTTCCCCAGTTGTAATAAGTCGTAAGTTTGAAATAAGAAGGTTCCGGTTTTTTATTTCCCTTATAGGTAATATTTACAAGCCACTCGCCATCATTGATATCTTCAATCATAAACTCCTTGCTTGAATATCCTCGTTGTTTTTCGTCAGTGATCAGATCCTGGTTTCCAACAAGACTATGATCGAAGACATAAGAACGAAAATCCGGGTTCACAAACTCAAGTTCGAATTCAGCTTCAGATGTGTTCCATTCCATAGTCAAACGGATATCATTTCTGAATTCGAAAAGATCTTCACTTTTTGGTAAAAAATTCTCCTTTATCTGGGTTTGATTTTTCCGAAGGAAATACATCCATTCCATTTCGTTGTAGATCATTTCACCGATCCCTTCATTACTCACATCCATGCCCTGCTTGACATAACTCATATACAGGCGCCATGCTTTTTTAAATTGGTTATTTTCCATATATGCATTGGCCAGGTCACGATAAGACTGCGCATATCCCGGCCTAAGTCTGAACACATGCTCATAGGCCACAACGGCCTCCTTGTAATTTCCAATTGTATCAAGATGGTAGGCAACCGCCTTTAAAATTTCAGGGTTGTTCTTATGGCGTTCAATCAGCCATTTGAATATTTGAGTTGCCAGGGTTAAATCTTTAAAATGCGTCACAAATTTTTGAGCTATTGCAATATGATCGGCATATGAGGGAGCTTCATATTTTAACTTTTCCTCATAATAGATAAAGGCCTTTTGTTTGCTTTCAAAGGCTTCCAAAGCATCGGCATATTCATTGCTGTTCATATCCAGTAACTCCGCCTTTGCCGCATCATTAGAATAAAAATCCTGGTTGCGATATTGTTCAGCTACTTTATTTTTTGAGGCTTCAACAGCGTTGAAATTTCCTGATTTGGTCCTTACAACAATCACTCCACCACGACCGGCAGAACCATATCGGTTTGTAGACGCTAAAGATTTTAAAATGTAAATATCCCGGATGTCATCAGGCAGAACTTGCGGGACGTAGTTGATAACCACACCATCTACATCCCAGATAGGGGGCACCTCTGTATTCACAGAACCCAGCCTTCTCAAGATCACTTCATTGGTTGTACGATTGACGGTCACGCCGGCCACCTTTCCGGCAAGGACGTCTAAAATGTCCCTGGCCCCAGCCGTTGATTCATCTCCGTCTATATAGGATATAGCATTTCCGGAAGTCCTTGGATCAAAGGATCCTCGGGAGGAATCAAACTTTGATTCACCTTTTTTTGCGCGTTCCAGGGTTTTACCGGTTCTGGAATCAGCAGTTACAATAACAGTGTCCAGTTCGTTCTCTTTTAATACCATTTCCACATCTAATCGTTCTGTCGTATCCTCCACAATTATAGACAGTGTGGCATAGCCGATATGACTGAACTGAATGATGTCACCAACATTGGCATTAAGCGAGTATTCTCCATTTGGACTGGTCACAACACCATAATTTCGTCCGACTACCTTAATATTTACCAGGGACATGGGCTCATCTAAATAGGTGACGCGACCGCTTATTTTTTTAACGATTTTAGTTTCGGTTGATGTCGTGTTTGTGTTGGTTGATGAAAACTCTTCTTCCTCTGCTGCCTTCTGAGCATCATCCTGGTAATAATTCTGATTTCTATATTGTTCGGCCTTCAGTTCTTTTTGTCTTTCAATTTCCTCTGGAGAATACATTGTCCTGACAACAATCACATTTTTTGTAACATAAACATCTTTAATTATTGAAAGAATTATAAATGAATCGTCGGGATAAGGAACTCCATCAACATCATAGGATGTAGCTAACTTTCCTGAAAACTTGCCTTTTAATGCCTGGGAAAGGCTGGAGTAATGGCTTAGATCTTCACCTGACAGGTAATGAACTTTGGTAGCCAAAGCTCTCGGCCTAAAAATTCCGAATGAGGTTTGAATTTCAACATTCATCTTCGCCTCAATTTCACTGACACTTGACGGTCTCCGTTTTGCCGTCACAACGGCTTCGTCTAAAAGATTTATTTTTTCCTTGAGTTCAATATTCAAAACTGAAGTCACATCCTCTACAACAATATGAACGGTTTGATAACTGACATGGCTGTATTTAATCTTATCACCAATTTTAGCCTTGATACGATATTTTCCATCCTTGTCGGTTCTGACTCCTGCAGAAGTTCCTGAAACAACAATATTAACATCAGTAATAGGTTCATTCAGGTAGGTTATTATGCCATAAATTTCCTTTTCATTTGTTTTTATGGACTGTCCATAAACAACTGAAGAGCAAACACTATTCAGAAATAAAGAAAAGAGGAGTATGGTAACCGTTCGGTTCATAGCAGTGTGCGTGAGCAAAATGAGTTCAAAGATATTAAAACAAGAAACGAAATTCCAAGATCGAATTCGTTAAATATCAGTTAATTATAAGATGTGGCACTGTAGTTAAATCCCAATCAATGACCAGGCCTTTGGCCAGTGATTGCGCTATTTCTTTTCCATAGAGATATTCACACAGATATAATGCAGCTTCGAAACTCTTAGCTCCGCCGGCTGAAGTAATATACTTGCCATCATGAACAAATAACACATCTTTTTGGACATCAAGATTTGGAAACATGTTTTGCATTTTGTCAATATCAGAGGGGAAGGTTGTGCTTACCTTATCATCTAACAAACCGGCCTTTGCCAATACAAATGCACCATCACAATGAGAAGTGACAAACGTCGCCTTTTCATCTGCTCTCTGAACAAACTTGATCATATCTTCATCCTCCAAATCGGTATCCAGATGATGTTCAGCACTGGGCACAACAAGGATGTCGATTTTAGGCAGGTCATCCTCGAGGTAATTATAATCTGGTAGAATGCGCATACCTTCGAAGGTCCTTACAGGGTCATTTGTATTGGCAACGGTAAATACGTTCATAGCCTTTATGTTTTCACGGAAAATGGTATGCTGGAATATATCAAATGGTGCGGTTAACTCGGTATTGAAAACCCCATCCATAATGAGGAAAGCAACATTGTAGCGGCCTTCAACCAATTCAGGTTTGAAAGGTTCAGGATTGGGTTCAACTTCCTTTTTATCCTGGGTTTTCTCCTGGCACCCGAATAGTACAATCGAAAAAATAATGCAGATGAGTTGTTTCATAAACTAAGCAATTCGCCATGGTGGATTTTTCCTGTTTTCCCCGGCATGAAATAGAATGATCTTGTGGCCATCGGGATCAGATAAATGCGCTTCTGTCCACATCCATCGTTTCAATTCTGGATCTTCATCAAAATTAAGTCCGTTGTCTTTCAGTTCTGAAACCTTTTCTTCCAGGTTTTCAACTTCAAAATAGACCGTAATAAAACTACCTGATATTTTCTCTTCGGAATGATGAAGGGATAAGGTGCTATTTCCGTCAGGACACTCAAAACGCACATAATTGGGGGAAGCATCAACAATAAGTGATAATCCTAATGACTGATAAAAACGTATTGACCGTTCCACATCATTTGATTGTAATGTAACTTGGTTCAAATCCATTATTTCAGTTTTGAAGTCTTTAGCATATAACGCAAGATAATCAATAACAGCATACTTGCTACCGCTATGATTGACATGATATACCAAGTGTTTTCATATCCCATATAATCAATCATTTGCAGTCCGGCATTGTGGCCTCCAATATGAGCTATTGAAAAGGAAATATTATACAAAGCCAGGTATTCACCTTGATTGCCCTTACTGGCCCGTTCCATGGCGAACGCATTGGAAAAAGGAAAGATGATCATTTCACCTACTGTCATTAATAACATGCCAATGATTAAAATGCCTATCCAGGTTGTTAAATTGAGAACAAAAAAACTGGCACCAACCAAAAGCGCTCCAATAAGCATCAGTTCAGCTTTGGTGCGCCTACCCATTTCAAGGCCTTTGATTAGGGGCATTTCCAGAAGGAAGATGATCATCCCATTCATCCCCATCAGGAGTCCGATCTCGAACTCTGTTAATTGATGTACATCCTTATAGTAAATTGGAATTGTAGAAAAATATTGAAGGAAAATAATTCCGAACAGCGTCATGGAAACCAAAAACACGATAAATGCTTTATCCCGTTTAGGAGGTTGTGGATTTTCAACTTTTACTTCATCCAGGGTTGTTGATTTCTTCGGATGTAAAACACGGATTAATACCAGAGTAGCCAGAATGCAAGTTAGTCCGTCAATCCAGAATAAACCGCTATAACTCATGGTTGTAATAATAATACCGCCAACTGCCGGACCAGCAGAAAAACCAAGGTTAATAGCCAGGCGGATCAGGGTAATCGATCGAGTTTTGTTTTCCGGCGTGCTATAGGCGCTCATGGCCACCATCATAGCTGGGCGGAATGAATCTGCAACCAGCATGACCAGGAAAATGCCCAAACACAAACTAATGAAGGTATTCAGGAATTGAAGACTGATAAAAAGCAGTCCGGTTAAGAACAAGCTGTAGATCATAACTTTGTAAAACCCAAAGCGGTCTGTGAGTTTACCACCCAGATAAGCCCCAACTACAGAGCCTAAACCAAAGGCCGACATGATCCAGGCAACATCGGAAAAACTGAAATCAAGGTCCTTGGTCAGGTAAAGTGACAAGAAAGGTATGACCATGGTGCCTGCCCTGTTGATCAATGTGATCAATGCCAGCCACCACACCTCTTTGGAAAGGCCTTTAAAAGTTGCTATGTAGTTTCTAAATAACTTCAAATGGGTTTATTCATAAAAAAATCCGACTGCTCGTCGGACTTTATTCTTATCACTTTAATTGGATATTATGAAGCAAGCAAGTCCGTCATCTCTTTAAAAAAGATGTATTAACTCGGGTTTGGACTGCTTTATAAAACATAATATCTTCAGATTGGTTTATCAAAGCTATATAAAATATTGAGATGTTGTAATTTTGATCAAAAATTTATGGACAGGTTTTTCAGCTTAATAATTATATTTTTCTTCATTGGATGTGACTCCGGCAAGCAACCGATTCAGGGGAAAACCGACTGGCAGCGTGATCTGAATGCCATGTTCAAGGATGCTTCTCGTTCACCGCTCAGCGATTCCGATAGGAAATCGTTTAAAGGTTTACCATTCTTCCCGATTGACAGCAACTACATTGTTAAGGCTGATTTAAAGCGGACTCCTGATTCACCCTTCTTTAGAATGAAGACTTCTACAGACGATATTAATATGGAACGGGTTTACGGGATCCTGAATTTTGAGTTGAACGGACAAGCACATCAGCTGGAGGTTTACCAGGGAGAAGAAGCGCTTAATAGCATGGATAACAAGGACTACCTGTTCCTTCCATTTCTTGACGATACCAATGCCGAAACAACATATGGAGGTGGGCGATATATCGATTTGCGTATTCCGGAGAGAGATACCATCATCATCGATTTCAATAAGGCATATAATCCCTATTGTGCCTATAATGAAAATTACTCCTGCCCAATCGTACCCAGAAAGAATTATATTGAAACAGCTGTTGAAGCCGGTGTAAAACTGGAGAATTGATTACTCGTTAAACAGCTCTCACAATAGCATATCCAAGCCAAACACAAAGCAGTCCGAAAATAACGCTGCTGGCAACATAGCTAAGGAATAGAGCTGTATGGCCCGATTTAAACAAGGTCATACTTTCATGGGCGAATGCCGAAAATGTTGTAAATCCACCACAAAAACCGGCAACAAAGAACAAAAGGGTGTTTTCAGATATCTTTCCTTTTTCCAGGATCCAACCGAAGATCAGCCCGATGATAAGGCTACCTACTAAATTGACCGTAAAGGTTCCCCATGGAAATGATGGTGAGGCCATATTCATCTGTCTCCCGATTAGAAAACGCAGTACACTTCCTAATCCGCCGCCAATAAAAACCAATAACGCCGCTTTCATCTATTCTGAATCATCCTTAACCGGAATAAAAAGCGCAGTTCTCCAATTCTTTGGGTTTGGTACCAAACCCGGATCATTGACATAGATCTCAAATGGTTTGATATCTGAAGGTTGAATCTGATTCTCAACCATATGTTGCATGGTTTGACCCCAGGCATGTTGAAGATTGGTATAATTGCCGAATAGTTCGGATTTCAAAACCTTGGTCTTTGGTATGTAACCGCAAAGCACATTACTGCCAGCCGGTGTTGGAATGTTTTCAGAAACATGAATACCATTGCTCATGATCACTGTTCCGGCTTCATTATTCATTTCATGATAAACCGTTAATGGCATGCCTATGGTCTGTACCCCATTTGCCTTTGCAAATCTCATAACCTCCCCGAAATTCTCAGCCATTTTCATCGCTATATTAGAATCATCGGCATTGGAAGAAACATAGAGATAAAATCCGCCTCCATATTCACGGATGCCCTCTATTTCAACAAGATATTTCTGCATGTCGAGTACGATCAGGCTATCTAATTTCTCGAGACCTCTTTCAAAATCCGGGCCTATCATATTATCAAAACCACCTGATATCACAGAAAAAGCCTTAAACATAAAAGGAACCTTGTCGCCACTCATTTTCCAGTTCACCTTGGTTTTACCATCTTCAGTCGGTTCGAAAGTCCAATTCACCTGGGAAGGTTCGAAATCATCAAATTGCATTTCCTGATTGATGGATTTATTGAGTTCTGTTGATATGGTTTTCATCGTTCCTGCTCCATCTTTGTCTTCCCATGAATAGTGCCCGCCAACTCCTCTGGTTTGTTCGGGATATTTGACTATTAGGTCCGGGTCCTTTTCAACCCATGAAGACCAGGCCTCCCAGTTTCGGTAATCAATTACATTATCATAGAGGACTGCTGCCGGAGCTTCAATGGTTCTTGATCGTTCCACCTCATATGAATTAGGTTGCACCCCAACATAGATAGCCAGGCCGATTACAACGATCAAAATTATGAAGATCAGGTATTTAAGAAATTTCATAAGAGTGTAATTAAGTTGACTGTTTTCAAAGATACATATTAAGGAATTATGACCTTAATTTTTGACGTGGTTTTGCAGAAAAAATCAAGGTTTGAAATTCAGAAATCTCAGGAAATAGTAGTAATTTCGAAGTCCTATCATTTTTAAAACTTTCACAATGAGAATTAGATTTATAATGGCTGCGCTGGTCGTGGTTTCATTCGTTTGGTCTTGCAAGCAAGAAGTAGAGGTTAAACCTCAGATCCAGGAGGAATTTGTTGATCTTGATGCTGATGATTTCCCATACATGCTTGAACAATTTGCGGATCTGAAAATTCTTCGGTATCAGATTCCCGGCTGGAACGATCTTACATTAAAGGAGCAAAAGTTGGTTTACTATCTGACCCAGGCCGGATTGTCTGGTCGGGATATTATGTGGGATCAGAATTACAGGCATAATCTGAAGATCAGGAAGGCGCTTGAATCTGTGTACAGAAATTATGAAGGCGATAAATCTTCCGAAGATTGGAAAGCATTCGAATTATTTTTGAAGCGTATGTGGTTTAGTAATGGTATTCATCATCATTACAGTAACGATAAGATGGAACCCGGTTTTTCACCGATTTATCTGACAACACTTCTCGAAGAAACCGAAACGACTCTGGACCAGGAAGCCTTCGACGTTCTATTTAATGAGGCCGATGCTAAAAAAGTAAATAAAGGAAAGGATGTAGATAATGTGCTTCTTTCAGCCGTTAATTTTTATGGACCGAATGTGACCACTCAAGACGTCGAGGTTTTCTATGCAAAGAAGGAATCACCAGATCCGGATAAGCCACTGTCTTTCGGGTTGAATTCACAACTGGTTAAAGAAAATGGTGAATTGAAAGAACGCGTTTATAAATCAGGTGGATTATATGGCGAGGCGATAGATGAGATCGTAAAATGGCTTGAATTGGCCAAAGGGGTTGCAGAAAATGAAGCTCAGGGTAACGCTCTCGGATTATTGATCGAATACTATAAATCAGGTGACCTGCAAACCTGGGACGACTATAATGTAGCCTGGACCGCCGCTACCGAAGGAAATATAGATTACATCAACAGTTTTATTGAAGTGTATAATGATCCGGTTGGATACAGGGGATCTTATGAGACTATCGTCCAGATTAAAGATTTTGATATGTCTAAGAAAATGGCGGTACTTTCTGAAAATGCCCAGTGGTTTGAAGACAATTCACCGCTAATTGATGAGCATAAAAAGGAAAATGTTGTTGGTGTGAGTTACAAAACAGTCATCGTTGCCGGAGAAGCCGGTGATGCGTCTCCAAGTACTCCAATAGGAGTGAATTTACCGAATTCGAACTGGATCAGGGCTGCTGTTGGCAGCAAATCGGTTTCATTAGGTAATATCATTCATGCCTATAACAATTCCGGTTCCGAAGGCCGACTCAAGGAATTTGTTCATGATGAAGAAGAGTTTAGTCTGGAAAAGGAGCACGGACAATTAGGTGACAAACTGCATACGGCCCTGCATGAAGTAATTGGGCATGCATCAGGTCAGATCAATCCGGGTGTTGGCCAGACCAAGGAAACACTAAAAAACTATTCCTCTACGCTGGAAGAAGGTCGCGCCGATCTTTTCGGACTGTATTGGTTGTATGATACCAAATTACAGGAGTTAGGCCTTGTTGATGATTGGGAAGCTGTTGGGAAAGCCGCTTATGATGGCTATATAAGAAATGGACTTATGACACAGTTGATTCGCCTGAAACTTGGTGATGACGTTGAGCAGGCACATATGAGAAACAGACAATGGGTGAGTGCCTGGGTGTTTGATAAAGGGCAGGCAGATAACGTGATTGAAAAAGTGACTCGTGACGGTAAAACCTATTATAATATTAATGACTACCCGAAATTACGTGAATTATTCGGACAGCTATTACGTGAAACTCAGCGAATAAAGTCTGAAGGTGATTTTGAAGCTTGCCAGGCTTTGGTGGAGGGCTATGGTGTTAAAGTAAACCAGGAACTTCATGCCGAAATACTTGAGAGAAACAAACAGTTCACTTCAGCGCCATATAGTGGCTTTGTGAACCCAGTTCTAGATCCTGAGACTGATGATAATGGTGAGATCACTGCGATTAAAGTGAAGCATCAAGCGAGTTTTGCAAATCAAATGCTCAACTATTCTGAAAAATATGGATTCCTGCCTGGGATGAATTAAAAAAATTAAGCAAATGATAAGAAGGGATCCATTCGGGTCCCTTTTTTATTTACTCTGAATTTAAGAATGAATTTCTTCGATTTCACCTATGATTCAATAGAATTAAGTGGTGGTGATTATAAATAAAACGCATATTCAGATTAACCCAATAAGAATTTGATCATTGCTATCATTACAATAAAGGAGATAAAAACGATCAATACCCAGACACTGCCCTTATAATATTTGTCGTGAAGTTTTTTATCCTTACGGTATGCGAAGAATATGGTAATGATAAAGGCGATGGCAAATAAAATACCGAATACGATTTGACCTTGAGAAAACATGTGTATTTTTAAACCTTAAATTTTCAGGAGTACGAATTTAATATTATTATGCCAAATGCCATAGTTTTTGGAGCAACTTCCGGGATTGGTCGTTCACTTTCCGATTATCTGATACAAGATAATTATCGCATCGCCATTTCAGGCAGACGTATTGAACTCCTGGAAGAGGTCAGGGATAAACGTCCTGATCAGGTTATTGTTCATCAATTAGACGTGCAGGATCTTGATCAGTGCCGGCAGGTTTTCGAATCTGCTGTCGGGAAGCTCGGTGAGATTGATCTTATCATTCATTGTTCCGGGATTGGATATGAAAATCCTCAACTGGATTGGTCCTTAGAAGCAGATACCGTTAAAACCAATGTTCTGGCTGCTACATTAATCTATGATCTTGCTTTTAACTTATTCAGGAAACAGGAGAAAGGCCACCTTGTTTCGGTATCATCTATCGCCTCATTAAGAGGTAACAGGCATTCTCCGGCTTATTTTGCCTCCAAAGCCTACCAGGTCAATTACCTGGAATCCCTCTACTTTAAAAGTAAGGAAGTTAAAGGAGGAAAGATCTTTATCACTGACATTCGGCCAGGCTACATCGATACACGAATGGCCCTTGGCGATGACAAATTCTGGATGTCCTCCTTGGAAAAAGCAAGTAGACAAATCTATAAGGTCATTAAAAGGAAAAAACGACGCGCTTATATCACCCGCCGCTGGCTGCTGATCTCATGGGTACTAAAAATCGTACCATCCTGGCTAATTAAAAAAGTCATGTAAATTTGTAACCTGGTCCCTGTTACCTGGTCCCTGTTAACTGTTACCTGTTACCTGGTCCCTGTTACCTGGTTCCTAACACCTAATTACTAACACCTAACACCAAATACCATTCATTATGCAAGACAAAATCAAAGCCGTTAAAGAATTTCATCATGCATTCAAGCTGGGATATAGTGAAACACCGGTTGCAAGCCTTGGTACCGATAAGAACATGTTGCGTTATAAACTGATGCGGGAGGAAAATGAGGAGTACCTGGACGCTGCAAATGATGGTGATCTGGTTGAGGTGGCCGATGCCTTAGGTGACATGCTATATATTTTATGCGGAACGATTATTGAACACGGACTAGATCATAAAATAGAGGAGGTCTTCGAAGAGATTCAAAGAAGCAATATGAGCAAGTTAGACGAGGATGGCGAGCCTATTTACCGGGAAGACGGTAAAGTTTTGAAAGGGCCTAATTACTTCAAGCCCAATATTGAAGGAATCCTGGAAAAGGAAGATTAATTCACGGCATACCGCCAGTTGTGTGGATCATCGCCTTCATTGTGCTGAATGCCAACCAGCCTGCTTTTAAATTTAGAAGCATAGGAGTTTTCGAGTTTCTTTAGCTCGAAAGTATCACCACCATGTCCAAAACCTGAAATCGGACTGATTACAGCGGCAGTGCCAGCTCCGAAGATCTCTTTGAGTTCACCATTTTTAGCGGCATCCTTAATTTCCTGGACTTTAATCCGACGTACCTCACATGCAATTCCCATATCTTCAGCCAGCTGGATCACACTTTTTCGTGTTACTCCATCTAATATCCTGTCGTTGGTAGGCGAGGTGATTAGCTTATCTCCAACCCGAAAAAATATGTTCATAGTCCCTGCTTCTTCAAGGTATTCATGGGTGTTAGCATCGGTCCAGATAATCTGCTGGAATCCTTTTTTACCTGCAAGTTCTGTTGGGTAGAATTGAGCTGCATAGTTACCGGCTGCTTTTGCAAATCCAACACCACCATCAGCGGCCCTGCTGAAACTCTCTTCGAAAACCACTCGTACTTCACCAGAATAATAAGCTTTAGCAGGCGAACACATGATAACAAACTTATATTCTCTGGAAGGAGCAGCAGCAATAGCTGCTTCTGTTGCGATGACATAAGGACGAACATAAAGAGAATTGTCCAATCCCGGCTTTATCCAATCACTATCCAGTTGCAACAGGGTTTTCATACCTTCGAAGAAATAATCTTCAGGAAAATCTGGTATGGCTAACCGCTTTGCAGATTTATTGATTCGTCTGAAATTCTCATCCGGGCGAAATAACCAGATTCCTCCCTGCTCATCCTTATATGCCTTCATCCCTTCAAAAACGGCTTGTCCGTAATGAAATACCCGTGCTCCCGGATCTAAAGAAAAAGGGCCATAAGGCCTGATTTTCGGAGTTTGCCAAGCGCCATCTTTATAGTCGCATTCAAAGAGGTGATCTGTAAATATCTTTCCGAATTCTATATGTTCAAAATCAACCTGGCCTATTTTACTTTCAGACGCTGTTTCTATATCGATTTTGCACTTGGGTTCGTAAATCATGAGTACTAATTTATGCTGCAAATTTACGTAATTATACAGGAATTAAAATATTATTAATCCTTAAAAATCCGTAACTTTATGCCCCTGTAAATTAATTAATATCATGAAGAATTTCTGGAGTATTTTTCTAATCGCAGCCTTGGTTTTCTCTTGTGAATCTAATAAGAAACAAGAGGAAGGAATAAAAGTATCTAAGGATGATATTGCTTATACCTCAATTGGAAAAGAGATCATAGCCGATGATGCATTGGCAGCAGATCGAATGGCAGTACATTATAATAAAATGGAGGTTGGTGATACCATTCCAGCAAAAATGGTTGCCAAGGTAGAAGAGGTTTGCCAGACAAAAGGTTGCTGGATGAAGTTAGACCTTGAAAATGGAGAAGAGGTGATGGTGCGATTCAAGGACTATGGCTTCTTTATGCCAAAGGATATTGCTGGTAAGGAAGTCATTATCAACGGTATTGCTTTTGTCAACGAAATGTCTGTTGATGAACAAAGGCATTATGCCGAAGATGCCGGCGACTCTGAAGAGGCAATAGCAGCCATTACTGAGCCCAAGAAAACCTATTCGTTCGAAGCAGACGGCGTATTACTTAAAGACTGATTTGAAACGTCAGATCGTAATTACCGGTGACGGCTCAGCCACGATTCAAATCGAGGACTGGAAAGAGCAGTACCATTCTATGCATGGAGCCATTCAGGAATCTGAGCACGTCTTTATCAATTCAGGATTAAAACAATGTCTGAATATTATTGATTCGGATCCAATTAAGATATTGGAATTCGGATTTGGAACAGGCCTGAACGCATTGCTGACCTTTCAGGAAATAGAAAGGCATACCATTGATGTTGAATACACCACTATAGAGGCCTATCCAATTTCAGAAGAAGAAATCGCTGCCCTGAATTATTCAGATTTACTCGGAATGGGATCTGCCGTCCTTTTGAGTTTTCACAATGCAGAATGGGAAAAAAATGTAAAACTATCACCTTCATTTACCCTTCGGAAAACCAAAAGTCATTTTCAATCTTTTCACTCTGAAGATCGGTTTACCCTGGTGTATTATGATGCTTTCGGAGCACGGGTTCAACCTGAACTATGGGAAAGATCCATTTTTGAAAAAATCTACAATCTTCTGGAGGTCGATGGTATTTTGGTTACTTATTCATCAAAAGGCAGCGTTAGACGGGCGATGGAAGATATCGGCTTCAAGGTGGAGCGATTAAAAGGTCCGCCAGGTAAACGTCATATGTTAAGAGCTTCAAAAATATAGGCCTTAAGGCATTAAAATCGTGTTAAAGCAGAGCTTGGGTGTACCGGCTTGATCTACAATAGCCGTATTTTTGTATTGTTATGAAGAAGATTCTAATTACAGGTGCCACCGGACTGATCGGAAAGGAATTGATAAAGGCTTGTCATGCCCAGGGTATTTCCATCAATTATTTAAGCACGAACAGATCGAAATTAAAGGAAGAGGAAAATCTCAGGGGATTTTACTGGAACCCCATTAAAGGTGAGATCGATTCAGAATGTTTTGAAGGTGTATCGGCTGTCATAAATCTTGCCGGAGCACCTATAGCAAAGCGTTGGACGGAGTCTTATAAAAAACTCATTATAGACAGCAGGGTTAAGTCTGTTCAATTACTTCATAAAACTATTCATGGGGAGGGCTTTGAAATTGAGCATTTTATCACGGCGAGTGCCATTGGCATTTATCCACCCTCTGAAATGGAATTCTATGAAGAAGACCATGCCATTGAAAAAGGCGATTTTGTTTCGGAAGTAGTAAGATTATGGGAAAATGCCGCCGGCGAATTCAAGAATTCTGGTATTCCCGTGACATGTATTAGAATTGGATTGGTACTCTCAGATTCCGGAGGCGTACTTGAAAAAATAAGTAAGCCTATTAAAAACTTTGTCGGGTCTGGTCTTGGGTCGGGCAAACAATGGCAGTCATGGATACATATCGACGATCTGGTTGGTATTTTTATGTACTGTTTGAACAAGAATGTCTATGGGGAAATAAATGCAGTGGCACCCAATGCTGTCATCCATAATGTTCTGATAAAGTCGATAGCTGATTCCATTGGAAAGCCCATCCTCTTGCCAAACGTTCCGTCATGGGTCCTAAAACTAGCTTTGGGAGAAATGCATGTTATAGTAACCAAAGGTCAACGCGTCAGTTCTAAGAAAATTGAAGCACTGGGATATGCGTTTAAATATCACCAGCTGGATTCAGCCTTAAATGATCTTTTTGAGGCATAAAAAAACCCCGCTTCTTGCGAGGTTTTCCTTGTATTTCAATTTATTCTTATTTAGTCGCCTTGATGGTTAAAGACAACTCAATATCGTCGTTGATGAATTTGTCGCCAAGGTTATCAAAGAATGACTTTGAACCATACTGGACATCCCATTTAGAACGGTCTATGGTAAAGGTCTCACTAGCAAGTGTGACACCGTCTGCAGACTCGGTAACCGTTACTGGAAAAGTAATGTTGTTTTTCTTTTCTTTCATTGTAAGGTTTCCTGAAAGCATCATTTTACCATCTTTTTCTTCCATTCCTGTAACTTCGAATACTGCATTCTTGTAGTTTTCAACATCAAAGAAATCCGCACTTTTTAAATGTCCTACAAGTTTTCCGTTTCCATCACTGTCCGCAGGCATGTCTAAATTCACGATGGAATTCATATCGATTAAAAAGGTCCCGCTTTCCACTTTTCCATTACTTACAGTCATGACACCGCTTTCAAGGCTAATAGTCCCGTTATGGGTTCCTGTAGGTTTAAAACCTTTCCAGCTAACAACCGACTCGGCTTTGTTTGCCATGTATTTGACCGCTGTTACCTCAGCTTCACTAACCTCAACAGCATCAGTTGTTTCTGCCTCATCGGCTTTCTTCTTGCATCCAATTACAGCCACTGACAGGGCAAAAAGCATAAATAGTTTCAATAAATTTCCTTTCATCGTTTAGGTGTTTTAATGTTTGATGCCAAAATTAAACATTGGTAATAGAAAATCTGTTAAAAAAACTCCAAAAAAAAGCGTGACATTTTGACAATTTATGCAGAATGGCAGTACTTTTGCCATTCCGTAAACGTAATTTCAATTTTAAAATTACTAAACTAAAAAATGACAAAGAAAACCAAGGAAAAGCAAGAAGTGGAAGAGTTGGAAAATGTTCAGTCTGAACAGAATCAAACTGAAGAAGCGGAAACGGTAGCTGAAAAGGAGGAGATTTCTGAAATCGACGCCTTGAAAGCAGATGTACAGGCTGAAAAAGACAAATTCCTCAGACTGTTCGCCGAATTTGAGAATTATAAAAAAAGAACCAACAAGGAACGCATCGAACTATTTAAAACTGCCAGTCAGGATGTGATGGTGTCGCTTTTACCGATTTTAGACGACTTCGACAGGGCATATTCAGAGATTTCGAAAACCGATGAAAAAGAATTGCTGAAAGGTGTTGAGCTTATCAGTAATAAATTAAAGGACACCCTGAAATCAAAAGGCCTTGAAGTGATAAAAGTTGAGGTGGGTGATGCGTTTAATGCGGATGACCATGAGGCTGTTACTCAAATACCTGCGCCTTCAGATGATCTTAAGGGTAAAATAATAGATGTCATTGAAAAGGGGTATGCACTCGGAGAAAAAGTAATTCGTTACCCGAAGGTGGTAATCGGACAGTAAACAATTGAAATGGCTAAACAGGATTTTTACGACATATTAGGAGTTGACAAAAACGCATCGGCTTCGGAGATAAAAAAAGCCTATCGGAAGATGGCGCTGAAATATCATCCAGATAAAAATCCGGATGACAAGGAAGCTGAGGAGATGTTCAAGAAAGCTGCAGAGGCCTATGAAGTGTTAAGCGATCCTGATAAGAAAGCCCGTTATGATCAATTTGGCCATTCGGCCTTCGAAGGAGCCGGTGGATTTGGTGGTGGTGGTATGAATATGGACGATATCTTCAGTCAGTTTGGAGATATCTTCGGAAGTGCATTTGGAGGTGGTTTCTCAGGTTTCGGCGGAGCAAGGCAAAGGGTTGTCAAAGGGAGTAACCTGCGAATTAAAGTTAAATTAACCCTTGAGGAAGTGGCTAATGGCGTTGAAAAACGTGTCAAAGTAAAACGAAAAGTACAGGCGGCTGGCACCACTTACAGAACCTGTAGTACCTGCCAGGGTACAGGTCAGATGACCAGGGTGACCAATACAATTCTTGGACGAATGCAAACGTCTACAACCTGTTCGACCTGCGGTGGAGCTGGACAGACCATTGATAAAAAACCATCGGAAGCTGATAATCACGGGATGATTGTTAAAGAAGAAACGGTTTCCATAAAGATACCTGCTGGTGTGGTTGAAGGCATGCAGCTTAAAGTTACTGGCAAGGGTAATGAAGCTCCGGGAAATGGAATTAGCGGAGACCTTTTGGTGGTCATCGTTGAAGAAGATCATAAGACCCTTCAAAGAGAAGGAGATAATCTGCATTACGACCTCTATGTGAGTATCCCTGAAGCTATTCTTGGAAGCTCTAAAGAGATCGACACCGTAACAGGCAAGGTTCGTATAAAAGTAGATCCTGGAGTTCAATCGGGCAAGATTTTAAGATTGAGAGGAAAGGGGATTCCGAGTATAAACGGGTACGGTAAAGGCGATTTGCTGGTCCATGTTAATGTTTGGACTCCAAAGACCTTAAATAAAGAGCAGCGGGCTTTCTTTGAATCGATGAAGGAGGATGATCATTTTGAGCCCAAACCAACTCGTGGAGAGAAGTCATTCTTCGAAAAGGTTAAGGATATGTTTTCCTAACATTTAGCTCCTGAAGTCGATATTATATCCTGTTTTTCAGTTGTCAGTAAGCATCAAAAGAACAAGGAATATTTATTCGGTTTAATTAAAAAAAAGTATATTTGCTTATCACTAATGTGTGTTAGTGGTAATTTTTCTTTTTCATAGCAATTTTTCCCATCCTTAATCCTTTTTAAGGGTGGGTTTTGTTTTTTATGCAATTCCTCGAAAATAGTCAGGAAATGATATAACATTTAATATCTTTACCCGACTGTATTTTAGATTAAATCTCTTGTCCATGCGCGACCTGCTAGTGACCGATTCGGTTTCTAAGAAATTTGGTGACTTTACAGCTTTGAATAAGGTGTCTATTCGCGTACCTGAAGGGAGTATTTTCGGGCTGTTAGGGCCTAATGGGGCTGGAAAGACGACCCTGATCCGGATTATCAATCAGATTACCATGCCAGATGAAGGTTCAGTAACCCTTGACGGGGAGCCATTAGCGCCTCATCATATCCGGCAGATTGGTTATTTACCAGAGGAAAGGGGCCTTTATAAATCGATGAAGGTTGGAGAACAGGCCATTTACCTGGCCCAGCTCAAAGGACTTTCAAAAGCAGAAGCCAAAAAACGCCTGAAAACCTGGTTTGAGAAACTGGAAATAGGGGATTGGTGGAATAAAAAGATACAGGAATTGTCTAAAGGAATGGCCCAGAAGATTCAGTTTGTGGTTACAGTATTGCACCAACCTAAATTATTGATTTTTGATGAGCCATTTTCTGGTTTTGATCCCATTAACGCTAATCTGATTAAAGACGAAATACTGAAGTTGAGAAATGAAGGTGCTACAGTTATTTTTTCAACGCATAGGATGGAATCGGTGGAGGAATTGTGCGATGATATTGCCCTACTTGACCGATCGAATAAAATTCTTGAAGGTAGTTTGCTGGATATAAAGAAACATTATAAAACCAACACCTATGAGGTTGGCCTGGTTACTTCAAATGAAGCAGAATTAAGGCGAATTATCAGTTCGAGGTTTAAATACGATCCCGCAGAGTTTAAATCGTTAAATGAAGATCTAAAATTGAATATCAAACTGTCTTCAAACGAAACTTCAAATGAGCTATTAAACTTCCTGAGTTCACATGCCGAAGTCAACCATTTTAATGAATTGGTGCCAACGGCAAACGAGATATTCATTCAAACCGTAAAAAGGAACGCCATATGAATCATTTAGGCTTGGTCATAAAGCGCGAATACCTTACCAAGGTCAGAAATAAGGCCTTTATTATCATGACCATATTGAGTCCGCTTATTATAATTGGACTTCTTGCCGTAGTTGCTTATTTGTCGCAATTGAACAGCAGCCGTGAACGTACAATTACCGTATTGGATGAAACGGGTGTTGTAAGTGATATTCTTGAAGAATCGGAATCCTTGAAGTATTTATTTTTAGAGGACATGACCCTTGAGGAAGCGAAGGAGGTGGTTAAGGTCAATGAGAATTATGGATTGCTTTATATCGCCGATCACGATTCGATTTCAGAAATCGCTAAACAGGTTAAATTCTTTTCAGAGGATACACCATCGCTGACTCTGATTACAAGCATAGAAAGTAAGTTAGAACGAAAACTAACCGAAATCAGGTTGCAACAGCAGGGTGTAGATATAGATAAACTCCGTTCCTCTCAAACCAAGATTGATATTGGGCAAGAGAGCTTTCTGGGGGAAAAGACCTCGAAGATTGACAATGTCCTGAAGCTGGCATTTGGCGGATTTGCAGGGTATTTGTTGTTTATGTTCATTATTATCTATGGCAATATGATCATGCGAAGTGTGATTGAAGAAAAGACAAGCCGAATTATAGAGGTCATTATTTCTTCAGTTAAACCCATTCAGTTGTTGATGGGGAAGATCATTGGGACTTCTTTGGCAGGAATAACCCAGTTCGTTATTTGGGTCATTCTTGGGAGTGTTTTTATGGCCATAATGGCTGGAATCTTTGGATTGGATATGACCAGCATGCAACAACCTCAGCAGGAATTGATGCAGCAAGCTATGGAAACTCCAGAAGTGAATATACAGGCTCAAACCATTATAAATAGTATATATAATCTTCCTTTGACAAACCTCATTGTTGCTTTCATCTTGTTCTTTATCGGTGGTTATTTACTCTACAGTTCATTATATGCTGCCATTGGAGCGGCAGTTGATAATGAAACGGATACCCAGCAATTTTTAATGCCTATTCTTATTCCGTTGATCCTGGCGGTTTATGTAGGAGCGTTTACCGTAATTGAAGATCCTCATGGTACGATCTCTACGGTATTTTCATATATTCCCTTCACCTCGCCAGTGGTTATGTTGATGCGTATTCCATTTGGTGTTCCTATTTGGCAACAATTAATATCTTTATTGTTGTTGATCGGAACGTTTATGTTTACCGTATGGTTTGCCTCGAAGATTTACAGAGTGGGCATTTTGATGTATGGCAAAAAACCGAGTTATAAAGAATTGATCAAATGGTTGAAATACTAAAATATGGAAGACGTTAAATCATTCTTTGTTTCAATTGGTGATTTCCTGGACAAGTCTGTTGATATCGGGCGGGATATTCACATTAGCATAATGGACATTATCATTCTGGTTATCGTCCTGTTATTTGCCAGAGCGGTTTTAGGAGTGATCAGACGATTAATGACCAGGCGAATGCCTGTTGATGATCGCAAGAAATTCAAAGTGGTTTTTTCATATGGGAAATGGGTTATTTATACCCTTATCTTTCTGATTACCATGCACTCAGTGGGAATAAATTTGACCGGAGTCTTTGCTGCGTCTGCGGCTCTACTGATCGGTATTGGACTGGCCCTTCAGACCTTATTCCAGGACATTATTGCAGGTATTTTTATTTTGGTAGATCAGACTGTTCATGTAGGAGATATAATTGAGCTTGAAGGAAAAGTGGGTAGAGTTGAAGAGATTAAATTGAGAACTACAAGGGCGGTGACCATTAATAATAAGGTGCTTATCATTCCTAATCACCTGTATTTAACCAACAGTCTCTATAACTGGACTCAAAACGGAACAATTACCCGGGAGAGCATTTCGGTAGGAGTGGCTTACGGATCTGATGTGCAACTCGTCAAGAAAATATTAATGCAGGTTGCTAATGAACATCCAAGTGTGCTTCATGATCCACCACCCTTGGTC
>JABDPU010000324.1 GCA_013042625.1 Flavobacteriaceae bacterium
TGTCGGGCAGCGTAAGAAAACAATAAATCAATCAATCAGAAAACCTGATACAGGGTCAACTAATCAACCAACCCTAAATAAACCATCCCGAATCATAATTTGGGATGGTTTTCGTTATATTTGTTCATAATCAATGATTGATGACGATGAAAAACGCCCTGGTCACATTTGTTATATGTATCTTATTTTCAACATCTTACGCCCAGAAAAAGGAAAAGATAAAAGGTGACAGAAATGTCACGGTCTCCGAAGCAAAAATCAACAGTTTTAACAGGCTTGTTGTGGGAGAGAATTTCGAAATTGACCTTATTGAAGGTAATGAGGCTGAAATTTTCATTGAAGCTGATGACAATCTTCATGATGTCATTAAGTTCAATGTTGCCGACAGTACGCTTTACTTCAGTACAGATAAGAATATTACCACCTTCAAAAAAATGAATATCAAGGTCACTTATACCAATACCTTGAAACAGATAGAGACTTCTGAGAACGGACAGGTAAGTTCGCTTACATCGATCGATCTCGATGAATTAACCCTGGTACATTCCGGTAGCAGCAAGGCCTACCTTAATATCAAAGCGCCGATGTTTAAGCTTATTAATAACGATAAGGCCAAATTGAAGCTCAATGTAACGACAGATAATGCGACTTTTGAACTCAATGACAATTCAAAGGTTGAAGCCCTTATTGAAGGCAACAATTTGCAGGTTGACTTGTTACAGCGCGCCAATGCTAAAATAGAGGGTGACCTCAGTAAACTTGAAATCGTAGCAGATAACAATTCGGTGTTTAATGGCAGACACCTTTCATCGGAAGAGGTTATTGTTGAATGTGATCTGAATAGTAAGGCCTATGTAAATTCTGTCGGACAGCTCTCGTTGTCTTCAAAAGGCAATAGCGAGGTTTTTATATATAATTTTCCTGCAATAACAATTACAGCCTTCGAAGGGACCTCAAAGCTTCATAAGAAAGAATTAAAAAAGAAGAAGTGATCAGGCCTCAACCGTACTTTCCTTAGCGGCCAGATAACGTTCAGCATCTAAGGCAGCCATACAACCGGTTCCTGCGGCAGTTACAGCCTGGCGATACACATGGTCGGCAGCATCACCACTCACGAATACGCCCTCTACCCCAGTTTTTGCAGTCCCTGGAATATTTTTGATGTAACCGGTCTCGTCTAAATCAAGAAAGTCTTTAAAAATATCTGTGTTTGGTTTATGACCAATGGCAACAAAAAATCCAGTTGCAGGAACCTCAGATTCTTCACCGCTGATATTGTTTTTTATCCGGACTCCGGTAACAACTTGTCCATCGCCCAAAACTTCCAGGGTATTTGTATTATGAAGAATTTCGATGTTAGGTGTATTCCTAACACGGGCTTCCATAATCTTAGAGGCTCTAAACACATCCCGCCTAACCAGCATGGTAACCTTTTTACAAAGTTTCGATAGGTAATGAGCCTCTTCACAAGCTGAATCTCCTGCACCTACAATAACCACTTCCTGATTGCGATAGAAAAATCCGTCACAAACAGCGCAGGCAGAAACTCCACCTCCAAGTTTCAGATATTTCTGTTCAGAGGGAAGGCCGAGATATTTTGCAGATGCTCCGGTGGCAATGATAACAGTATCACAAAGGATTTCCTTCTCATCATTGATCCAAACCTTATGAACAGGTCCGCTGAAATCAACCTTGGTAACCCACCCATGCCTGATGTCAGCACCAAATCGTTCTGCCTGATTCTGAAACTCAATCATCATTTCCGGTCCGGTTATGCCGTCGGGATAGCCCGGATAGTTCTCTACATCATTGGTAGTAGTAAGTTGGCCACCGGGTTGAGTACCCTGATATAATACAGGGAACATATTAGCTCTTGAAGCATAAATAGCGGCGGTATATCCAGCAGGTCCTGAACCGATAATCAGGCATTTTACATGTTCTAAAGTGTCAGACATTTTAAACGACTTTTATTCTCGAACAAAAGTAGGATTTTTGGCCTAATCCTTACACAGAAGTTATTAACACTTATGATAGCCATATCAAAAACATTTATTACTGAATATTTTTTGTAACTTGTTTAGCAATCATTAACATTGACGACTCATGAAAACTCTTATTATCCTTCTGCTATTAAGTATTTTTACTTTTTTTTCCTGTAAACAAGAAGCAACAGATAAGACTGATCAAATTGAGGAAGTAACAGAAATGGATCCTTCAATAAAAGGTGTTTGGGAACTGGTTTCATTTTATAATTATGACGAGGAAGGGAACGTTACAGATACCCTAATGGCCAATGAGACCAACAAACAGGTTAAAATCTATACCGAAACAAGAATTATGTGGAGCCGTTTCAATATAAGTGACACCATAGACTGGTTCGGATATGGTGCCTATGAAACTACCGATACTTCATTAGTTGAAACCCTGGAATACGGATCGAAATCCATGAATAGAGTTATTGAAGAGGAGCAGAATGTATTCGATTTTAAATTGGTTCTATCCAAGGACACATATAGCCAGATCACCATTGATGAGGACGGTGATCCCTTCTTCGCTGAAAATTATCGTCGGATTGAAAGATAATTAATATCTTGCCTTACGGTTTTACGGCGATGTTGCCCTAAGACCTTGATAATCCCTCTTTGTAATATGACGGATTCAATTCCGCTGCTTGGCGCATTGTTTACCTCCATGCTACACGTCCTAACCGGTCCCGATCACCTGGCAGCTGTTACTCCATTCGCTATTGAAGCCAAAAGAAAAGCCTGGAAGGTTGGACTGTTATGGGCTATAGGTCACCTGGTTGGTATGCTGATAATCGGACTCCTGTTTATGGCTTTAAGAGAGGCCATTCCTGTCGATCGCATTTCTCAACATGCAGAACAATTGGTAGGGCTGGTTCTAATCATTGTGGGGATTTGGTCGATCTATAAAATTGTCGTGAAAAATAAAAAGCATCAACACCTGCACCTTCATAATGGTGACGACCCCTATATTCACAGCCATTCTCATGATCATGCTGCAATCAGTTCACATAATCATTCTCATGATCGGGGAGAAATAGTAAACCAGTGGAGTTCACTTTCAATAGGATTGATCCATGGTGTTGCAGGTATAGCTCATGCCCTGTTATTCCTTCCAGTCTTAGGGTTTGGATCAAATTTAGAGGGATTTCAATATATTATTGGATTCGGACTTGGAATCATCCTTTCGATGGTCGTCTATGCTATTCTCATCGGAAAGGTATCAAGCCTGGCAAAAAACGGGCATAACGATATGTTCTTTAATGGAATACGCCTGGGAGCAGGCCTCTTTGCAATAATTATTGGTTGCTACTGGTTTATGACCTCTTAACAGATTCTCGGTAATTGTTCTCCCAGCAATGGTGTCACCATTCTCTTTCCGCCAATACGACTTTCCATTACTACTCGTCCGGGATGAGAAGACTCCACTTCACCAATTATGGCTGCGCCACCACCCTTTTCATGATTACTCATTAAGTGCAAAATATCATCTGCAGAATCAGGATGAACAAATGCCAGGAAAATCCCTTCGCTGGCCACGAATAATGGATCAAGGCCAAGCATTTCACAAGCCGCAGCAACCTGCTTATTCATAGGCAAATCTCCTTCACGTAATCGAATACCCAGTTTCATATCATCGGCGATTTCACAAAGTACGCTGGCCATCCCACCGCGTGTAGGGTCTCTGAGTAACCTGATATCTTTTCCGAATTCATCTAACATCGATTCAACCAGGAAATTAAGGTTGGTAGAATCGCTTTCAATGTTTGATTCGAACTCCAGGCCCTCCCGCTGAGACATAATAGCCATCCCATGTTGTGCAATCGGACCACTAACTATTATCTTATCGCCATTTCTAATCAAATCTGCCGAAATATTAGCATTAGGATGAACCCTGCCAAAGCCCGTGGTATTGATAAATATCTTATCGCCTTTTCCTCGCTCTACTACCTTTGTGTCACCAGTAATAATCTTCACATCCGATTTATCGGCTGCCTCTTTGATACTCTTAACTATCTTGATAAAATCCTTCATATCCATGCCCTCTTCAACTATAAAGGACAAGGACAAATACTCAGGAATCGCTCCACACATGGCTACGTCATTAACCGTTCCATGAACCGCCAGTTGTCCGATGTCCCCACCTTTAAAAAATATTGGGGACACAACGAAACTATCTGTAGAAATGGCCATTGCTCCCTGAGTGCTGATAATGGCTCCGTCGTGCTTCTTATCGAGGAAAGTATTGCTGAAGGCTTTAAAAATAATATTATCTAACAACTCCCGTGTCATGACACCGCCACTGCCATGCCCAAGATTGATATTGTTATAATCGCTTTTTAGATCACTCATTGATTTCATTGCCATGAAGGCTACTATTAAAATGATAATACGCTGCGCATGCACCTTCCGAAGAAACCATTGGAGCTCCCAAAGGACTAGCTGGTGTGCAACGTTTCCCGAACTCCGGACATGCTGCGGGCTTCTTAATTCCCTTTAAAACATCTCCCGCTATGCAAGAAGGATCTTCCTCAACCCGGATTGATGAAATTCCAAATTTTTCAGCGGCATCATAAGCTCTATAATCCGGCTGGATCACATAACCGCTTTTTGGTATATTTCCAATACCTCTCCATTCCCTGTCACCTATTCCAAAAACCTCCTCAATTACTGCTTTGGCCTCCAGGTTTCCTTCAGCCTTAACAGCTCTGGCGTACTGATTTTCTACTTTATATATACCTTTCTCAAGTTGCTTAACTGCATGATGTATTCCCTGAACCAGGTCTAATGGTTCGAATCCTGTAATCACAATTGGAATCTGGTATTTTTCAGCCAACGGAAAGTAGTCCTCATAACCCATTATTGCCGCAACATGTCCCGCACCAAGAAATGCATCGATATTGCAAAACTCATCATCGAGAATAGCCTCCATTGCAGGAGGAACCAAAACATGAGAAACCAATATGGAATAGTTGGGCAGATTCAATTTTTTAGCTTGAATCACTGATAAGGCATTGGC